>NZ_JBFAYO010000022.1:0-133916 GCF_040681325.1 Nocardia sp. NPDC051787 | reverse complement strand
CAACTGGGGAAACAGCACACTCCGTGCTCGTGAATGATGGACGCGACGTGCGGAACGACGTAACGGGGTCATACGGCGGCAGGTTCACTCTCTGGTCGATCATTGTCCGCCCTGGCTATGGAGCCAGAAGCAGTGCCTCAAATGCGTGAACCCATGACCCGAGCGTGCAGAACGGACCTTAGCGAACGCCGATCGAATCGGCGCGCCGAGGTTGGGAAAACCCATAGGAGTACCCAGCCAGGCGTTGTGCGATGACATCGTGTGATGCGAAAAACATCTGGGTAAGAAGGTTTTCAACTGTGAATCAAGTGTGACTGAGATCACTTCACATCAACCATGCTATTGCAGGCCGTAGGAGCCCGTCTCACTGTCGAGACGCGATCAAGTCGCCGGTCCGGCAGCGCCGAATCGCCGACTGCGACGGCGGCGAGAAGGAGCCCTTGGCCGCTCGGCGTCGCAGGCCACCCATTCTGGTGTAGCTGGCGCCATGGCTGAACTCCACTCGATCCGCAAACTGGGAAGTTGCCCCGGACAACCGGAACGTAATTTACGTTCGGGTCAATGTCAGCGCAGGTCGAAGGAGTAGCCGTGACGAGGTCGTGGTGGGGATGGGGAAACGTCGAAGACGCGGTCACCGGCACCGAACGTGCGGCGCTGACGAAACGCGTAGCGGCCCTGCTGCCCGAGGCCGACCTCGCGGTGCACGAGGCGCCCGATCCGGTGTCGTTGGAGGTGCCCGCTCCCCGCGTCCAGCTGCCGGGTTCGCTGGCTCATCTGGCGTCGGAAGATCTCCGCGATCGCGTCTCGCACGGGCACGGGCAGGCATTCCGTGACGTAGTACGCACTCTGCTCGGCCGCGTCGATCATGTACCCGATCAAGTGGTGCGGCCGCGGACCGAGCAGGACGTGGTCGACGTCCTGGACTGGTGCGCGAGCGCGGGCGTCGCGGCGGTGCCGTTCGGCGGTGGAACGTCGGTCGTCGGTGGTGTCGAACCGCGGTGCGCCGGCGACTACGCCGGCACCATCGCACTGGATCTCGGCCGCCTGGGTCGGATCGTCGAACTCGATCGCACCAGCCGCGCGGCGCGGATCCAAGCGGGCATACTCGGCCCCGCGCTGGAAGCCGCACTGCGCCCGGATGGCTTGACGCTGCGGCACTTTCCGCAGTCGTTCGAGTTCTCCACGCTCGGAGGCTGGCTGGCCACCCGAGCGGGCGGCCACTACGCGACCGTCTATACCCACATCGACGACATGGTCGAGTCGATGCGGGTGGTGACGCCGATCGGGATCAGCGAATCGCGCCGGGTGCCCGCATCGGGCGCGGGCCCCTCGCCGGACCGGATGTTCCTCGGGTCCGAGGGCATCCTCGGAGTGATCACCGAGGCGTGGATGCGATTGCAGGATCGTCCGCTCTGGCGCGCCGGAGCCTCGGTGGTGTTCGGCGATTACGGCAATGCCATCGCCGCCACACGGACGATCACCCAGGCCCGGCTGTATCCGGCGAACTGCAGGCTGCTCGATCCGGTCGAGGCCTTCATCAACGCCGGAACAGGCGCCGCAGGAGGTGTTCTGGTCCTGGGATTCGAGTCCGCCGACCATCCGGTGGACGAAACGATGCGGCGTGCGGTGCAGATCTGCCGCGACCACGGCGGCACGACCCCCGACGGGGTCCGCACCACCGATTCGGCACACGACACCGCGCGCCCGGGCGCCGCGGACGCCTGGCGCTCGTCGTTCCTGCGGATGCCGTATCAGCGCGACGCACTCGCCGCCCAGTCGATGATCGTCGAAACGTTCGAAACCGCCTGCACCTGGGACCGTTTCGACACCCTGCGGGAGAAGGTACTCGCCGCCGCGACCGCCGCGTTCCACTCCGTCGGCGTGACCGGCGTGGTCACCTGCCGATTCACTCACGTCTACCCGGACGGGCCCGCGCCCTACTTCGGCGTCTATGCCGGTGGCCGCTGGGGCCGGACCGTCGAGCAATGGGACGAGATCAAAACCGCGGTGTCGGAGGCACTGGAGACCTCCGGCGCCACCATTACCCACCACCACGCCGTCGGCCGGGACCACCGCCCTTGGTACGACCGCCAGCGCCCCGAACCTTTCGCCGCCGCTCTACGCGCGGCCAAATCGACGCTCGACCCGGCGGGCATCCTCAATCCCGGTGTCCTGATCGACCTGACGGCGAGGTGATCGTCACCGTCGGTATTGGTCGCCGACTGAATTGGTCGGGCAAGCTCCGCCGATCGGGATTGCCTACCCGACGGAGTGAGTGTACAGTCACTCACATGCCCAAGCGAGGAGCCACCCTCTCCACCTCCGATGCCCGCCGCGAGGCCGTCGTCGACGCGGCGATCGCTGAATTCGCCAAAACCGGGTACCACGGGACGCCGATCAACACTGTGGCATCCGCGGCAGGCATTTCGCCCGCGTACGTTTTCAAGCTCTTCCCGAGCAAGGTCGAGCTGTTCGTGGCCGCGCTGGACCGCTGCTACGAGCTGGTCGAACGATCGTTGGCGACCGGCGCGGCGCGCGTGCCGGGCGGTGATCCGGAGAAGGTCCTGCACGAGATGGGTGGCGCGTACGCCGAGCTGATCGCCGACAAGGGCCTGCTCATGCTGCAGGTTCACGCTCAGTCGGCCGCCGACATCCCGGAAATCGCCGACGCTGTGCGCCGTGGCCTGCATCGGGTGACCGACTATGCGAAGACCCGTTCGGACGCGACCGACGATCAGGTGCAGCGGTTCATGGCCTATGGGCAGCTGTGCCACCTGATCACCACGCTCGGGCTCGACGACAATGAGGGCAGCTGGGCGGCGATCCTCACCGCCGGCATTCGTCACCCGCATGCGCGCACCGCGCTTGAAGGGGGGTGACCCGCATGTCGGCAGACCGAGCGATGCCCTGAGCCCAGTTCAATACTTCCCTGCCCCTGCGGGGGCATTTTCTTCACCAACAGAGTGATTGATCAGTCACACACTAGGAGTGATCCCATGTCCCACACCGCGACAACGACGCCGACCATTGCCGTAGAAGTCGTACTGCCCGGCCGGGTGGAGCCGCACGAATTGATGATCACCCGGCGCGAACTGCCGCCGCCGCGGCCCGGCCGGGTTCTGGTGCGCGTCGAGGCCACCGGGGTCTCGTTCGCCGAGCAGCAGATGCGGCGCGGCAAGTACTACGACCAGCCGCCGTTTCCGTTCACGCCTGGCTACGACTTGGTCGGCGAGGTGATAGCCGTCGGCGCGGACAGTGACGCGGCACTGCTCGGACAGCGGGTCGCGGCACTGACGAAGGTCGGCGGCTGGAGCAGCCATCTCATATTGGAGGCCGCCGACCTGATCCCGGTGCCCACCGGTCTGACGGCCGCGGAAGCGGAGACATTCGTGGTCAATGGCATCACCGCGTGGCAGATGCTGCACCGGATCGCGAAAGTCCATGCGGGACAGACGATTGTGGTGCACGGGGCGAACGGCGGTGTCGGATCGACACTCGTACAGTTGGCCCGCGTCGCGGGCATCCGGGTGATCGGGACGGCCTCGGCAAGCAACGCCGCGGCGGTGGAGGCCATCGGCGCGATCCCGGTCGACTACCGCGGCGATGTGCCGCGGCAGGTGCGGGCTCTGGCCCCCGGTGGTGTGGACGCGGTATTCGACCATGTGGGAGGCCGCAGCGTCGTGGACTCGTTCGGCCTGCTCGCGACCGGCGGGACCCTCGTCGCCTACGGAAGCGCATCGACGAAGGACGAAGACGGGAACTCCCGGCTCCCGGTGCTGAAGCTGTTCGCACGGTTGGCGTGGTGGAACCTGTTGCCCAACAATCGGTCCGCCCACTTCTACAACATCTGGTCCGGGAAGCGCCGTCGCGCTCGATTCCGCAGCCGCCTCGCCGAAGACCTCGGAGCCGTTCTCGACCTGGCCGCACGCGGCGAATTGCGCGCCCAGATCGCCGCACGCTTCCCCTTGGCCGATGCCGGCCGGGCGCTCGCTCTCGCGGAATCACGCACCGTAACCGGCAAGGTCGTCCTCGTGCCCAAAGAGCTGCCGTGAGCCGCGGCCACTCCGTCCCGCTACCCATCCCGAATACGCAGGAGCCCGCCATGCCCGACAAGCCCTACCTCGCCGGCCACTACGAACCCGTCCCGGACGAGATCACCGCACACGACCTGACCGTGCGCGGTGCGATCCCGCCCGAGCTGAACGGTCGCTACTTCCGCAACGGCCACAATCCGAAACCCGGTGATGTGCCGACGCATTAGTTCAAGGGAGCGGGCATGATCCACGGCCTCCGGCTGCGCGAGGGCCGAGCCGAGTGGTACCGCAACCGATGGGTGAAGACTCCCGCCCTCGACGGAGCGCCCTTGCTCGGCGAGGACGGCAGCATCGACCTGGCCGCCAGCGTGGCGGGCACGCACATCATCGAGCACGCCGGACGGATCCGCGCGCTACAAGAGGCGAATCTGCCGTTCGAGTTGACTCCCGAACTGGAAACGGTGGGAGCCTACGACTTCGGCGGCAAACTCACCACCGCCATGACCGCGCACCCCAAGGAGGATCCGGTCACCGGCCAGCTGCATTTCTTCGCCTACTCCCCTGTGCCGCCGCACCTCATCTACTACGTCGCCGCCGCGGACGGTGTCATCACTCATCAGCGGGTCGTCGAGGGAGCTGGGCCATCGTCGATGCACGACTTCGCCATCACCGAGCGCTATCTGGTGTGGCTGGACATGTCGGCGGTCTTCGATCCCGCGGAGAGCTCGGGCATTCCCTACCGTTGGAGCGACAGCTACCAGCCTCGCATAGGCATCCTGCCGCTGTCCGGGAACGGAACGGTGACTTGGTACGAGGTGGAACCCGGCGCTCTGCTGCATGTCTCGAATGCCTACGAGGACGCCGCGGGTCGCGTCGTGGTGGAAGGACCGCGCTTCGACCGCCCCGCCTGGGAGACATCGTGGAAGTGGTGGATCGGCGCACCAGGGCACCCGACTTGCCCGAACGGCGGTGCCCTGCAACACCGTTACGTGCTCGAACCCGGAGCGACCCGGGCCGACGAGGAAGTGATGGACACCTTGATCACAGACTTCCCCACGATCAATGACACCTACGTCGGACGCCGCAACCGCTACAGTTACGCAGTCGCGTTCCCAGGCTCGGGATTCCCCGGCATCGGAATCATCAAGTACGACAACGACACCGGCGAGCGGTTCCTCGCGCCGACCGGGTCCGGCCGGGTGCCAGGCGAAGCCGTCTTCGTGCCCAGCGCGGAGGCCACCGGCGAGGACGACGGCTACTTGCTCACCATCGTCGGCGATTCCGCCACCGGCACATCGGAACTACTGATCCTCGACGCCCACGACTTCACCGCCCCTGCCATCGCGGCTGTCGAGCTGCCCCGTCGAGTACCCGGCGGAATCCACGGATCCTGGATCCAGGACTGACCGCAAGGAGATTCATCATGACAACAGCCCGAGGCATCGACCAGAACGCACCGATTGTCGTGCGACTGGAAACCCGCATCGCGGCACCCGTTGAGGCGGTCTGGGCTCTGCACACCGGCATCGACGATTGGACTACCTGGCACACCGACATCACCGAGGCCCGCCTGAACGGATCGCTCGCTCCGGGCTCGCGATTCCGCTGGAGCACAGCGGGGTTGACAATCGACTCCACCCTCTATGCCGTCGAGGCACCACACCGCATCCTCTGGGGCGGTCCGGCACACGGCATCACCGGAATCCATTGCTGGACTTTCGAAGCCGACGGCGACACCACACTCGTCCGCACCGAGGAGTCCTGGGGCGGCGAACCAGTACGGGCCAACACCGATGCCATGCGGCATGCCCTCGAACAGTCCCTCCGGCGATGGCTCGACATCCTGCGCGAGACCGCCGAAGCCTGATCCTTCCACGCCCGGCACCATCGCGGTGCCGGGCGGTGGCCTGTCCAGGCCATGTCCATGGCCCTGCCGCTCAGGCCGGGCTCAATGTGCGGAGGGGTTCGTCGAGTTCGCGGCGGAAGAAGTCCAGGAAGCCGTCGGGGTCGGGGCCCGCGTTCTGCATGACGAGATGATCGAAGCCCGCGTCGGCGTACTGCTTCGCGGCGTCCAGATAGCGAGCGGGCTCTGGGCCGCAGGCGAAATTGTCGAAGATGTCCTCCAGGCGGACTGTGGTGGTCGCGGCGGCGAAGTTGACCGGATTGGGTAGTTCGCTCATCACCTTCCACCCGGTGACCGCCCACCGCGTCGTGTCCAGTACCGCCTTGGCGGCCGTCTCCTCGTCCGGAGCCCAGGCCATGCCGACCTCCGCATAACGCGGGCCCGCACCGCCCGCGGCGCGATAGCGCTCGACGAGGTCCGACTTCGGTTCGGTGGCGAACAGGCCATCACCGAGTTCGGCAGCGATCCGGGCAGCCTCCGGCCCACCCCCGGCGACGGCGATCGGCGGCGGCTCATCGGGCAGATCGAAAACCCGAGCCTCGGAGACGGTCAGGAATTCGCCATCGTAGGACTGATATCCGCCGCGCCAGAGTAGCCGGATGATCTCGAGCGCCTCGCGCAGCATCCGGTGCCGGATGCGCACCGGAGGGAACTGACCACCGACGACGTGTTCGTTGAGGCGTTCGCCGGAGCCAACACCCAGGGTGAACCGGTTGCCGGACAGGATCGCGAGGGTGGCTGCCGCTTGGGCGATGATCGCGGGGTGGTACCGCAGAATTGGGCAGGTCACGCCGGTGGCCAAACCGATCCGCTCGGTCTTCGCCGCGATGGTGCCGAGCACGGTCCAGGCGAACGGTGAATGCCCCTGATTGTCCAGCCACGGATGGAAGTGATCGCTGATCTCGACGAAGTCGAATCCGACCTCTTCCGCCCGGATCGCCTGGCGGACAAGCTCGTTCGGACCATATGCCTCGGCCGCCAGCTTGTATCCGATACGCATCGCCACCTCCTGTCGGCTGGGAGACGCCGGTCGCCTGCCAGTACCGGCTCTTGGCGGGGCGTACCCGGCATCCGACACGGAAAACCGAGAATGCGGATCCGCGCCGCTGCCCAGGATCGACGGCTCCGCCACCGCATGGCGAGTGCAGCGATCTCGACCAGCGGCTCGATACCGTGGCCGCCGTTCGTTCAGTCGCGGGTCGGCCAGTACGTGTCGGAGTGCGATCCGCGCGAGGTGTAGGCAGGCTCCTCGTTCACATCCGTGATTCCCAGGTGCAGCAGCAGCATCACGGTGACCAGGCTGATGCTGACGATCAGCGGAGTCAGCAGCTGCGCCGCACCGGCACCCGTGGGTGGGTGCAGGTGCTGGGCCTCGCGTGCGTGCATGGCGAACATGCCCGTGTAGTGCATCCCGGATACCGCCAGCCCCATCGCCAGCGCCGCGCCGATGGTGGCGAGTGTTCCGCGCACGTGCAGCGTGAACCACAGCGCGGCGGTCGCGGCGACCACGGCGATCACGATGGACAGGGCGACGATCCAGAAGTCGTAGCCGATCGCCGCGTCGGATTTCATCGCATACATGCCCGAGTAGTGCATGGCGCCCACGCCTACGCCGGTGATCGCGCCGCCGATGAACAGTGCCGGCGGCCCCAGCGCCCGCCGCTGGGCGATACACAATCCGACCCACACCACCGCCATGGCGATCAATGCGCTGATCAGGGTGATCGGCACGTCGTAACGGATCGACGCCCCCTCGATGGCGAAACCGAGCATCGCGATGAAATGCATGACCCAGATACCGGTACCCCCGATAGCGACCGCCGCGGCGATGAGCCAGCCGTCACGAGCCGACCCGCTGCGGGCCCTGGCCATACATCGGAGCCCGAGCAACGAACCGGTGAACGACATGACATACGCAACCGCGGGTGTGAGCCACCCGTGACTGAAGTGGTCGATTTCCAGCACACGACCTCCCTCGCTGGATAGATTCGACACCGTCGGCACGACGATGCACGAACCTCACATGGTGAATCTGCAGGTAGGTAATTTAGAGTACAACTACCCTCTAAATATTCATAGGACGAGTTCCCCGTAGCGGGAAGTGCGCTGGACACCGGGGGTGTGACACCAGCCCTGATCTACCGCGATTGATCTCCCCGCAGGCTGCGGCCTCCAGCTATCGATCGGCTTCATCCGGTTTCCGACGCTCCCTTTGCTCAACCGCAAAGGCGTTGAGAACCTGCGCCGCGCACGACGGGCCAGCCGCCCCCGAGGTCGGCCAGCCCGCCAACCGCGGCATGCAAAGCGGGAATAAGCTGCAAATTCGCTGTGCCCGAGTCCGCGGTCGACGACAATAGAGAGGACGGCACGAGCAGGGACTTCTCATGGAAACCCACACCGACGAGATAGCCGACAAGATCTATCGCATCTCCACCTTCATCCCGGAGGTCGGACCGAGCGGCTTCACCTTCAATCAGTTCCTCATCGACGCCCAGGAACCGTTGCTGTTCCACACCGGAATGCGGGCGTTGTTCCCCTTGGTGTCGGCGGAGATCACGCGCATCATGCCGGTCGAGCGGTTGCGCTGGATCACCTTCGGGCACGTGGAGGCGGACGAGTGCGGGGCGATGAACCTTTTCCTCGCCACCGCACCGCACGCGCAAATAGCGCATGGCGAGCTGGGTTGCCTCGTCTCGATCGACGATATGGCGGATCGGCTGCCGCGGCGGTTGGCCGATGGCGAGGTCATCGATCTAGGTGACCGGCGCGTACGGCATCTGGACACCCCGCATGCTCCGCACAACTGGGAGGCGCGTGTGTTGTACGAGGAGACCACCGATGTGCTGTTCTGCGGTGACCTGATGACCCAGCTGGGAAACGGTCCCGCGCTGACCGACTCTGATCTGGTCGAACCGGCGGGCGTCGCGGAGGACGTTTTCCACGCCACTTCATTGGGGCCCGCGGTGCCCGCGACCTTGAATCGGCTGGCGGACTTGGAACCCACCACGCTGGCGATCATGCACGGGTCCAGTTTCACGGGCGACGGAGCCACGGCACTGCGCAACCTGGCCACCCTCTACCAGGACCGCTTGAACCCCTGATCGCCGAGACGCTCCTGGACGCATACCCGCCGGACCCTCATGCGGCATTGCCGACATGCTGAGCAGAGGCGCCGATCACTGCCGCGTCGGTGCCGATGAGGGTTCGCAAGAATGCCTCCTGCTTTCGACGCCCTCGGGTCGCGGCACGATCCAGCCCGCCGGGAAGGGCACGGGCCGATACAGAGCGGATGAGGTTCACCGGGATTCGTAACAGCGGGTACCACGGCGGCACGTAGGCGGGCAGGCCGAGTTGGCGCATCGCTGACGGTCCCAGGAATGCGCTGGCGATGGACAGATGCTGGGCACGGGCGATTCGGCCGCGCAGCACGGGGAGGTTACGGTAGTGCCAGCCGAGTGGATCATCGGCCATCGGAACCGCCAGCTGGGGTGTGGTTTCGTCGGGATTGGTGATCGCCGTGAGGCTGTGGTAAAAGATTCGGACGGCGTCCCGAAATCCCTTGGGCAGGAATCGGTCTTCGACACCGAGCAGCCAACCCACGTAGCGGGTGAGGTGTGCGGCGGCGTCGAGATCGCGGGGAGTGGAAAGCAACCCCATCGCCAGTGCTCCGACGAACGGCGCGATCAAAGCACCGACCAGCGTCGCGGCCATGTCGGTCTGGTTGATCGGCAGGCCCCATTCCTCCTCGCGCCAGTCCGGCAATGCCGCTACGTGGCGACGCACCAGGGCATGGATGAGCCGCACATGCACCGTCGACCGATAGCCGCGACCCAGTGGCGACATTCCGCCGTCGGAAGTGACATCCAGCGCCCACTGCAGTGTTTCGGCGAACCGCTTGGCAGGGCCCGTCTCGAGCGATGTACAGCCCGTCCGCACCACCCACTCGGAACACTCGTTCCGCATGCGCGATCTTCTCCCGGTCGAGCCAGCCGGGCGGCATCTCCACCCGAACGAAGAACGCCCACAACGGATCCGGTGCGTCCGGCACGCTGTCGATGCCGCCGTGCAGCGCCCGCTCGAATATCGGGCGAGTACGGGCCATGCCCTCGCGATACATCCAATCGACCAGATCGTCCATCGGCTGATTCGCGATGAGCAGCGCCGCACCGAGGTCGCGCCATTGCTCCGGTGATGGTTTGCCGAGCCGCAACAGCAGCGCGAACGGCCGTAGGCCAGGAACGCCGCGCGGTGCGGCGGGGTGGCGCAGCGGAACTGCTCGGTTCATTTGTAGCTCTCCTTTGAGCTTGCGCTGACCAGTGCGTCGCGAGCAACGTCGTGCATCGACGATAGGGGTCCCGGTAGTAATCGCCGAAAATCCAACGAAGTTCTGGTAGTTCCTGGTCAGGCGCGGTGTGGTTTGGCTATGGGGTCGTCTTACTGAGGTGCCGATAGATGGTGGGGCGTGTGACGCCGAATTCGGCGGCGATCCGGTCGACGGTGTAGCGGTGTTTGCCGAGTTTGTCGCGTTCGTCGTACATCTGCCTGGCCAGCTGGACCTGGCGGGGCCGAGTTTGGGCTTCTGGCCGCCGGTACGTCCGCGGGCACGGGCTGCGGCCAGCCCGTCGCGGGTGCGTTCGCTCATCAGGGCATGTTCGAATTCGGCAATCGCGCCGAGGATTTGGAAGAACATGCGGCCGACGGCGGTGGAGGTGTCGATGCCCTGGTCCAGAACCACCAAGTCCACGCCTCGGTCCTGCAAGGTTTTGGACAGCTCGATCAGGTGCTCAAGGGACCGGCCGAGCCGGTCGAGTTTGGTCACCACCAGTCGGTCTTCGGGCCGGTTGGCGACCAGCAGCGCCTTGGTCAACTCGGGGCGGGAGGCGAGTTTGCCGGAGACTTCAAGATCTGCTCGCACCCTGCTGCGGTGAGGGCGTCGTGCTGGGCTTCGAGGTGTTGGTCGCGAGTGGAGACCCGTCCGTAGCCGATTCGCATGGGGCGGAGTATATTGCGAACCCCAGACAGGTTGACGTTGGTGCGTACACGGCAACCTTTACAGGTCTGGCCTGCGGAAACGCGGGGCGGCGAGGGTTGTCTCGCCAACGATCGCTACCGACTCAGGATGCCGCATGTATGCGGGCCACGACAGAGAGGCGTACGAGTCGGGGTGGGGGTCCCGGTGTTGCTCATGAGACGGAGCGGCCTCACCGCCGGACTTGACCGCGCATACCCGCGCAGTCGCCAGGCACGGCGCATCGGTCGGCAACCGGGAGGAAAGACCGAGTACACGCGGCTCTTGCGCCGCCCAACGTACGTCTTGCGCGATAGGCGAGCGTGCTCCTCAAAATTGTGATCCCAACAACAGCGCACCAGGATGTACATCGTGCACGAACATAACCACACCGAGGCGTACATGGCCGAGGACCGCAAGAACATGACCGAGCCGGCACGCGTCTTTCTGGACAGATGGCTGGCCAGCATGGGAAGTGCGCTGGAGCAGTGGCGCCGTTCCTACCTGCCCGCAGACTTTCCTTTCGACTTCACCCTCGACTCCCTGGACGCGCTGGAACCGATCGTGCTCGCCCGCTATCCAGACCAGGCTGCCATCGGCGTCGAGGACAACGCGGAGTTCACCACCGGTACGGTGCGATACATCGGTGAAGTCCTGTTGCGTGTCGCGCCGGCCCGATGGGGTTATCAGGATCGTGGAGGTGACGACCTCAACCCCTACAACCGCACCACGGTTATCCGCTCCAACACCCCAACGGAGTTCAGGACAGGTGTGATCCCGGAATTCTTTCTGCGCCAGCTGGTCCGAGATCGAGAACGGGGCACCCTGCAGAAATCCGCCATCCCGCTGCTGGACGCCTGCGAGATAGCCGGGCGCGCGGAGGTGCCCGACGACCCGTGTGGACCAGGAGGCAGGGTCCCCTACTGGTGTGAATTCTTCACACCCGACGAGTACCGCAGATTCGCCAGCGCGGTGGACTCCGCCCTGAGCTGCTTCGGCGCCGACGGTCAGGACATCTACGCCGGCCATGTCGCCCTGGCTGTGGGCCATCCGGATCCCGAAATGCATGATTTCGGAATCGCCGCACTGGCCAACCAATGCCGAGCAAGCGATATCGACGACTGGTCAACTCTCTGCTTCTCCACGATCGACGACTTCTCCACGGAGCAGCCACAACGCGACTGGCTCACCCAAGCCTCTTTCACCCATGTCGAGGACCGGCTGGAGCCAAGGCTCGCCGCTGAGCCCGAGTTGACGTTCGACGCCGAACCCGATGATCCCGATCAACCCTTCTCGACCCGGCTCGAAGATGGCAGCTATCTCCACTTTCTCGCCACGGTCCCGGAACTCGACGGAATTCCGGAGATCACGACATTCGTTCCCAACTCAGCGGTGCGGGCATGGGACGTGCCTGTTGGAAAGCTCGTGCAGTGGGGGATTCAACACATCTGAGCCGAGCCGGACACGCACATATTTGATGCCGCGTCGAGCGACGTTCGGTAGGTAATCGGACCGCCGAATATCGGCGCCAGTTGCGGCGTCGCGCTCGGTGTGGCATCGGTAGCCGGAGCAGTACCTCACCCATGCCGGCGCCTGGCCCCGTAGCACCCTCGTCATCGCGTCGCCTAACACCGCGAAAACACCGACACATAGCGCTGCGAGTCACACAGTTCTTGACAAGCCGGGGTTCTGGGCGAGTAGGCCGAAGGCTGGTCAGTGGTGCTGGCGGGCCGGTGTGGTGGTGGCCATGTCGATGACGGAGCGGATGGCGGCCTGGTCCAAAGCTGATCGCGCGAAGTGGACTTGGCGGTGGATGAGGCCGTCGACGAGGATGACGTAGTGTTCGGCGGCTGCCACGGTGGCTGGGCGACCCGCTGCGGCGAATCGGGTTCGGACCAACTCGATGAACGCTCCCCGTTGCTGCTCGAATCGGTCATGCAATGCCGGGTTGGTGTGGCTTTCACTGAGCAGGTAGTGGCGTGCGATGACGCGGAATTGGGCTGCGGGTTCGGTCATCGCGGCGATGAAGGCGACGAACGCCTCGGTCAGGTCGGCGGCCGACCAGATCTTTCGCGCGAGGAAATGTTGCTGTGCGACCGCCATGTCTTGGGTGAAGAGTTCGTCGAGGGCGAGTTCGAGCAGTCGCTGGCGGGTCGGCGCATGGTAGTTGACCGACCCGGGTGTGAGGTCGGCTGCGCTGTCGACAGCGCGGTGGGTGAGCCCGCGAACTCCAGCATCGCCCAGTACCTGCAGGGCAGCCTGGGCAATCTGCCTGCGCCGTTGCTCGGAGTCGCGCCGCGGCGTGCGCTGTTGTGCCACGTCACAGAATGTAGCCAACCACCCGATTCCCATCAGGACACCGCCTACTCTCAACATGTGTTGAGAGATAGGAAAGTCGGGCGACGCAGCTTTTTCTCACTGGCTGCCGCAGCGGGTGCAGGGCTGGCCGCGCCACGTGCTGCGGCCGCCCCCACCGACGACCGGTCCAACCTGCGCTATCACGGGTATACGGCCGAGGACGCCGCGCAGCCGTATGCGCGATTCATGGCAACCCGCACCGATCCGCCTCTGGAGTCGGTGGCGGCCAAGTACATCAGGCCGCCGACACCACCGGCTCGGATTCCGGAGTTCTCTTTGCTGACAAGCGATCTGGCTGCTGATGGCTACTCTGCGGTGGAAACGGGATACGGGCAGTCCACGACTGGAGTTGTGTGGGTTGCAGTACACACGCCGATGCCGGGAGCCACCGCGGCGATGTGGGATTGGTGGTTCGGATGGTACTCGGTCGAGTCGGCGCGCTACAAGCTCTGGCATCCCGACGCGCACATGTATGCGAGCCAGGCCGTGGACCGCTCGGCCGAGCCGATCTCGGACCGGGACAAGTACATCGGCAACATCTCCTATGTCGATGAGTATGTCGGCCCGAAACTGCAGCAACTCGCCATCGCGTTCAAAGATCCCCTCGCTCACGGGTTCGCGGTCCCGGTTGGTCAGACGGTGATCCTGGCACGGGTCGGCAGTGCGGTGGCGCCGGTCGATCTGGGGTGGCTTGCCCACCAGGTCCGCCCGATCGACGGTGGGTGCGAGATGCGCAGCCGCTTCTACCTCAACATCTACGACCTGCACATTCCCGACCCCGCCCAGGCGGGCCGCGCGATCCAACGAGGAGCGGTCGCCGATCCGGCAGACCTGAGGGTCGGTACCGACCTCGCACGTGAGCTGCTGCTGCATTGCGGACAGGAGATGCATCACCTGTCGCGGTTCCTGCCGCAACTGCATCAGGAGTTCGGAACCTGAGTGGCGGCGCTTGCCGCCGGTACCCATGGACGGATTTCGTCTACGACCGCTGACCGGAGTTCAAGCTTCCTCGTCTAGGCGGATTTGCGGTTGGTGTCGAGCGTGTGCCCGGCGGCGCGGAGCGCGGTGAGGGCTGTGGTGACCGTTTGGATCGTCTGTTCGTCAAGGACCACGCCGATCCTCTTTTCAAGTTCGCGGTCGAAGATGGTCGTGGCTTGGTCGAGGATCTGTTGCCCGGTGGCGGTGAGGACGACAAGTGAGGATCGGCGGTCGTTCGGGTTGGCGCGGCGGGCGCAGAGACCGGCGGCTTCGATACGGTCGACCACTTTGCTGGTGCCTCCGACGGTGATGGAGAACTCTGCGGCGATGTCCTGGACCCGGCTGCTGCCGTGTCGGGCCAGCAATCGCAGGATCTCGAACCAGGGTAGCTGCAGATCGCATTCGGCGCGCAGGGTGGCGTCGATAGCGTTCCACAGTTCGATCTCGTAGCGGATCAGGTTGTCGTACAGCGACTTCAGATCGGTCATCATCACTATTTCCGTTGGTCTGTGGTGGTGGTGCTCGCGGTGGATGCCGCCACCTGGCGGGCGGCAAGCCCACCGCGAGCTCTGTCAGTCGGCGACGCCGTCGAAGGAGGTGACCTTGTCGATGCGGCCGCGGACGACGACCACGCCGGGACCGCCGTTGCGGTCGGCGCATTCCTCGGCGCGGTCTTCGCCCATGTAACGCGCGCCCAGGCGCCCGGCCCAATACCGCACCTCGTCGGGGTCCTCGGAAATCGTGACATGGCCCCGCAGGACGGCGAATGCGTACGGGGCTGGTCGTCGTCCACCGATAGGGCGAAGCGTGGGTCGCGAGCGAGGTTGCGGCCCTTGACCGAGTTTTTGCCGGTCTGGAAGACGAGGTCGTCGCCGACGAGGGCGAACCACAGCGGGGCGATGTGCGGGCCGCCGTCGGCGGTGACGGTGGCGAGTTTGCCGGTGCGCGTTCCGTGGGAGATGAACGCGCGCCACTGTTGGTCGGTCATAGTTGGCATAGAGACCCGTTCTTTCCGTTTCGGCAGGTGTCGAGGAGGAAGCGCCCGTCCGCGAGATGATGGGCGGGCGGGTTCAGCGACCCCAGAAGTAGTCTTCGGCGGCCGGGTCGGCGGAGAACAGCCACATCTCGACGATCTTGCCGTCGGCGATGCGCAGCAGATCCACCCCGTCCATGGCCATGGCCAGATCATCGCGTCGGCCCGAGAAGTGCAGGGTGGCCGCGACGAGGTTGCCGTTGCCCATGAGGGTGTGGATGGTGTCGATGGCGAAGCTGCCCTGACTGGCCGCCATCATGGCGCCGAGCATCGCGAACACCGCGTCGCGGCCCTTGTGGTCGCCGGAGAACTGGTTGGCGCCGGGCTGGTGCCAGACGATGTCCTCGGCCAGCAGATCGCCGAGGGCGGCTATGTCACCGTTCTGCACGGCCTGGAAGTAGGTGTGGGCGAGGTCGATATTGGTGTTGCTCATGCGATTTCACTCCTTGTGGGTTGAGCTACGGGTATCGGGGCGACTGCTGTGGGCGGGCGGCGGCCGCCATGTGCCGTGGGTTGTGTTCGGTCAGTTCGCGGGGGCGGGCATGGAGAACACGCCGAAGTGGTTGCCGGTGTTGTCGCGCAGGCGGCCGAAGGTGACCCCGGCGGCGTCGGTGACCGGTTCCATGAGCACTTCGGCGCCGAGGTTGATGGCGCGGTCGATGGTTTCGGCGACATCGGCGACCAGGACGTAGAAGATGGCGTAGTCGGCGAACTTGCCGCCGGATTCGAAGATGCCGCCGGTGGGCTGCGGGGTGCCCCGGGTGAGTACGGCGTGGTAGTTCACGCCCGGCAAATCGGTGTTGAGCTTGAAGTTCCAGTCGAACAGCTCGCCGTAGAACTTCTTCACTTCTTCGGTCTTGTCGGTGCCGAACTCGAACCAGGCGACCGAGTTGATGGCGGGAACACTCATGGGATTCCACTCTGTCTCGTCTCGGGATGCACCCCTCGTGGGTTGCGAGGGCAACCGTAGCAAACTATATTCCATGGAAGCAACTTCCATGTTTGTGTATTCCCGGTCACGTCGCCGGCGACAGCGAGTACGGGCTCGAACGTGATTCCCTGCCCGCCGAAGGAGGCACGATGACAAGCGACGAGGTACGCACCGACACCGACGGCCACCACCTGCCGGTGAGCTCATCGGATCGAGCGCGCATCGAGCGCCCCGATCAGCCGTTGGCGATCGAGGTCCACGGCGCGAAGGTGCACAACCTCGCCGACATCGACGTGACGGTGCCGCTGCGCACACTGGTCGCGGTGGCGGGAGTATCGGGGTCGGGTAAGTCGTCGCTGGCGATGGGAGTGTTGTACGCGGAGGGATCGCGCCGCTACCTCGAGGCGTTGTCGACCTACACCCGCCGGCGCATGGCGCAGGCGCCACGCGCGGCGGTCGACAGTGTCGAGCACGTGCCCGCGGCGTTGGCGTTGCGGCAGCGCCCCGGTGTGCCCGGGGTGCGCAGCACCTTCGGCACCTCGACCGAGCTGCTCAACGTGCTGCGGCTGATGTATTCACGCCTCGGATCGCACTGCTGCCCCAACGGGCATCGTCTCGACCCCACCATCGACGTGGCGCTCAACCGCGATCTGACCTGCCCGGTGTGCGGGGCCACCTTCTATCCACCGGGCGCGGAATCCCTCGCGTTCAACTCCGACGGTGCATGCCCACGCTGCTCGGGGACCAGGGTGGTGCGCGAGGTGGACGAGCAGGCCCTGGTGCCCGACCCGTCGCGGAGCATCGACCAGGGCGCGGTCGCTCCGTGGTCGATGTTCGGATTGACGGTGATGCCGCAGGTCGTCGCCGAGATGGGTGTGCGTACCGATGTCCCGTACACGGAGCTGACCGCCACCGAACACGACATCGTGATGCACGGACCGGCCGAGAAACGCCACATCAAGGTTCCCACGAAGAACGGCAAGCTGTTCGAGATGAACTTCACCTACCGCAACGCGGTGCTGGCGGTGCAGGAAGCACTCGACAAGGCCATCAACGAGCGCGGCCTGGCCCGGGTGAACAAGTTCATCAGCACCCACACCTGCCCAGCCTGCCGTGGCACCCGCCTCAGCGACAAGGCTCTCGAATCGCAGGTCGACGGCATCAACCTCGCCCAGGCCACCGCCAAGACCCTCGACGAACTCACCGCCTGGGCGCCCACCCTCGAGAACACCCTGCCCCCAGAGATGGGGCAGATGGCCCGCAATCTCGTCGACAAGCTCGTCGAGATGGCCCAGCGTCTGCTCGATCTGGGATTGGGATATCTGAGCCTGGACCGGGCGAGCTCGACCTTGTCGACCGGGGAACGCCAACGTGTCCAGCTGGCCCGCGCGGTGCGTAACCAGACCACCGGGGTGCTCTATGTCCTCGACGAACCCTCCATCGGCCTGCACCCGTCCAACGTCGAAGGCCTGCTCGGAGTCATGCGCGATCTGCTGCGCGAGGGCAACTCGGTGGTCTGCGTCGACCACGACGTCCAACTCCTGCGCCAGGCCGACTGGCTCATCGAGATGGGCCCCGGCTCCGGCCGTGAAGGTGGTCGGGTGCTGGCCACCGGCAGCCCCACCGCCCTCGGGGACGACCCGGTATCGCTGCTCGGCGGTTTCCTCACCGGCCGTGAACCGGTCGTCGTGCGCTCCCGCGCCCGCGCCGAGAACATGTTCGAGCACGGCCGAATCCAGCTGTCGACCCGCCCCCTGCACACCGTCCACGCCCTGGACGCCACCATCCCGCAGGGACGGATCACCGCGGTGACCGGTGTCTCCGGCTCGGGCAAGACCACCCTGATCCTCGACAGCCTTGTCCCCGCCCTCGACGCCCACCTCGCCGGCAGCGCACTGCCCGCCCACGTCACCACCATCGACGCTCCCGCAATCACCCGCGTCGACATGGTCGACGCCACCCCCATCGGGGTCAATGTCCGCTCTACCGTCGCGACCTACAGCGGCGTCCTCGACGAGCTGCGCCGCGCCTACGCCGCCACCCCCGCCGCCGCCGAAGCCGGGTTGACCGCCGCGGACTTCTCCTACAACACCGGCTCGCTGCGCTGCCCCCGCTGCGAAGGCGCCGGCCAAGTCTCCCTGGACGTGCAGTTCCTGCCCGACGTCGACATCGACTGCCCCGAATGCGGCGGCACCCGCTACGCACCCACCGCCAGCGAAATGCTGCGCCTTACCCCAGACGCACCGGACGAGGAAGGAATCTCCCTACCCGACCTGCTCACTCGCACCGTCACCGAAGCCATCGAACTCACCGGCGACATCCGCCGCGTCCGCACCCGGCTACAGGCCTTGATCGACCTCGGCCTGGGCTACCTCATTCTCGGTGAAGCCACCCCCGCGTTGTCCGGCGGCGAAGCCCAACGGCTCAAACTCGCCACGGAACTCGGCCGCGACCAGACCGACACCCTCTTCATCTTCGATGAACCCAGCGTCGGGCTGCACCCCCTCGACATCCGCACCCTGCTCAGGGTCATCGGACGCCTCAACACCAACGGCGCCACGGTCATCGTCATCGAACACGACCTCGACATGATCGCCAACGCCGACCACATCATCGACATGGGACCCGACGGCGGCGCCGCCGGCGGCCGCATCATCGCCACCGGAACCCCCAACGACATCGCCGCCAACCCCCACAGCATCACCGGCCGCTACCTCACCGACCACCTTCATGCACAGCCGACTGGTCATGCCGCGGCGGAAGCGACCCGGTCGGGGTCGGCATCGAACCCTCAGAACAGGGTGTCGCGCACCCGCAGAGGCCGGTAACCGGTCGGTCCGAGCTGGGCGAGTTCAGCGTCGATGTCGACCTCGATCGCACCGAAGAAGTTGCTGCTAGCGCTGTGCGCGGGGCTGATATGGGCCAGCACCTCGTCATCGATGCGCCGCCCCTCGCGGCGCATCTGCTCCACAGCCAGCCCGTAATACTCTGCGGTCCAGGCGATCACGGCGTTGGTGGCCAGGGTCAGACACCACGCCTGTTCGGTCTGGGACTCCAGGTGCCGGGCGCGGATCATGCCCTCGTGGGCGTAGAGCAGATCCCGCCGCAGGGCGTGCAGGGATTCGCCCTTGTTGAGCTGGCGGGAGATCTTGCGCCGATAGTCCGGATCCGACAGGTACTTCGCGGCGTAAATCGTTCTGCGCAATGCCCCGTACCCCTTGAGCGCTGCGGCGAGGGCGTTCTGCCTCCCGGACGCCGACAACTTGCCGACCAGCAGTGATGCAGTGGCGTGCCCGAACTTCAGCGAACCGGCCAACCGGAGCAGGTCGTAGTAATGCGCGGCGATCAGATCCAGATTCAGCTTCCGCGTCAGCAGACCTCCCGCGTGCGGAAACCGCGATTCCGCCTCGGCGCGCGCGCCCGGCCGGTACAGGGTGATGCGGCCCAGATCACGGATGCGCGGCGAGAGCTAACGCCACATCAGCTGGACTGAGGGTGAAATACCGGAACAGCTCCTCGCGGCTGATCTCGGGGAACTCCCGAAGTCGCTGCAACTCCTCATCCGCGAATACCCGCGTTGCCACGAACCCAGCCCTCCGGCACACCGACCAACCTCATCGGCAGCCAAGCCGAGCACCAACCACCTCACACCGCATCCGGAACCGCTGAATTACCCTCTACCGGTGCACATCCCGAACGTCGTTGGATTTTCGGCGATTACTACCGGGACCCCCGATAGAAATATCGTCGCATTATGTCAATGAATCACTGGCGGACGTGTCGCACGCTCTCCGCTCGGCGCGCGAGAAACCGCACGGCAGCACGCTCAGCAACATTCGGGCTAGAGGGTCGGGCCCCCGTCACCTCGGATTGACACCCTCGGGACGCGCGGAAGAGACGCCGAGCGGGTCGCCCCAGTCAGCTGAAAGGCCGACGATGCGTAGGGAAAGCATCACTCGCTGGGACGATTGCCAGGTTCGAAATGCTGGTAGCGAGTAACCGTTCGGCGCGGCCGGTCCATGCGCAACTCACTGCTACGACATCTGGCGAACTTTCAGCGTTTCGTTGTATGTCTCGCCCGGGTAACAGCGTATGGTCGCGCTATGCCGACAGCGACGTCGATCGACACCGGAGCCGAACATCTCGCTTGCTGGGTCACCGTCGTCGGGCAACGCCTACACCAGTTGCCGACAGGAAACCCGGATGTCCTGCTCGCCCACGCTATGAGCGGATTCCTCGCGATCGGCCGAGCGAGCATGGCCCTGCTGACCACCTCCCTGAATCCAACCGATATCCGAGACCACGATCTCGTTTTCGAAATCACGGCCGACGCGGAGCGGTGGCTCACCGACGCGGCCACGGAATCGGTTGTCAACCAGGTCACCGACCGCGGCGAGCACATTCAGCGCTACCTCAGCCCCGCCGCGCTCGACACCGTGGCCAAGGCGCGCTTGCGGCACTGCGCACAGGCGACGGCGATTCATACCCGGGATCTGCTGATCGGCATCGACAACGACCCCACCGTGCCGGCCGAGATCCGGGACCTCGCCCGCGATCTCGCCGCCCGCGCGAACGTCATCGCCACGGTCTACGCCGACGACCCGCAACAGCTGCTCTCGATGACCAACCGTTGATCCACCCGCGCGAATCCGCGGGAAGCGCATAGCCGGGAGAAGATCGACAATGGTGGTATGGCGACGGTGCTGTTGGGCGGCGACGTCATGCTGGGCCGGGGTGTGGATCAGATTCTGCCGCATCCTGGCGAACCGACGCTGCGCGAACGGTGCGTCGACGATGCGCGCACATATGTCGCGTTGGCCGAGCGCGCGAATGGCGCGTTCGCTTACCCTGTCGATTTCCGCCGACCTTGGGGTGATGTTCTTTCGCTCCTCGCGCAGGTCGACCCAGAGGTGCGGTTGATCAACCTGGAGACCTCGATCACCGCGGACGGCGCCTTCGCGCCGGGCAAAGGCGTCCACTACCGGATGAACCCGGACAACGTGCCGGTGTTGACCGCGATCGCGCCGGTCGTCTGCGCTCTGGCCAACAATCATGTCCTGGATTTCGGTATCCCGGGGCTGGTCGACACGCTCGAAGCGCTCGATACCGCGGGCATCAGCCGTGCCGGGGCTGGCGCGGATCTGAACGAGGCGCAAGCCCCAGCGATAGTGGAACTCGGCCACGAACATCGGGTGGTGATCGTCTCGGTCGCCGGTGGATCGAGCGGGGTTCCGGAATTCTGGGCGGCGCGTAACAACCGGCCAGGGCTGTGGCGGGTCGGCGAATCACCGAGCGCTCGTGCCGCCGATGCGGTAGCCGCAAAAGTATTGGCGCACAAGCGTGACCACGACATCACGATCGTCTCCGTCCATTGGGGACCGAATTGGGGTTACGGAGTAGCGCTGAGCGAAAAACAGTTCGCACATCGCTTGATCGATGCCGGGGTCGACGTCGTGCACGGACATTCCGCACACCATCCCCGGCCGATCGAAATCTACCGCGGCAAACCTATTCTGTACGGGTGCGGCGACGTCATCGATGACTATGAGGGCATCAGCGGCCACGAACGGTACCGCACCGAATTGCATTTGTTGTATCTCGTGTCCATCGATGCCGACGCGGTGGAGCTGCGCATGATTCCGCTGCGCGAACGGCACATGCGTCTCGAGTGGGCCGCCCGCGGCGAATCGCACTGGCTGTGCGAGTTGATGGCGCACATCAGCCGTGGTTTCGGAACCCGCGTGGCGTCGCGTCCGGACGACTTCCCCGTCGTGTTCAACGCCGCACAACGGTGAGATGGCGGTGGAACCAGTCGCGGGCGAGATCCGCGACCTGCTCCAGCGCACCGGGCTCCTCGAACAGATGTGTCGCGCCGGGCACCACATCGACCTCGCTCGGGCACGGCATCCGCAGCCGGGCCGCCCGGTTGGCCTCCAGCACCCACTGGTCGTCGCCGCCGACGATGAGCAAAGTGGGCGCACGGACCAGCGCCAGCCGCGGACCGGCCAGGTCGGGCCGACCTCCGCGGGAGACGATGGCGGCGATCTCGGTGCCGGGTTCGGTGGCCGCCCACAGCGCCGCACCGGCGCCGGTGCTCGCTCCGAAGTAGCCGGTGGGTAGTCCGGTCAGTTCCGGGCGCGTCCGCAGCCAGCGGGTCACCTCGACGAGGCGATGGGCGAGCAACTCGATGTCGAATACCCGCGAGCGGACCCCCTCCTCGTCCGGGGCCAGCAGGTCGACCAGCATTGTTGCGAACCCCGCCCGGTTCAGGACCTCGGCGACGAACCGATTTCTCGGACTGTGCCTGCCGCTACCGCTGCCGTGCGCGAAGGCGATCAGTCCGGTGCAGTCCTGCGGGACGGCCAGCACCCCCGCCAGACGGATGGACTCCGGCGGCACCATGACCTCTTCTGTCCGCGTCAGGGGATAAGGTGCGGACGACATCGAAACACCTCCTGTATCCGGCGTACCCGATCAGGCCGGTCGTGCGCAAGAGGGGGCGGAAGGCGTCGTCAATTGCCCCTGGTCAGTCCGCGGGGTCGGCCTCCGGAGACGGTTTCGATGTGATCACCTGGACACGCCACGGCATGCGGAAAAGACCCGTCGAATCGCTGCGGACCCACTGCGCGACAGCGGCGACGGCGGAGCCCAGCGCCGTAAAGCCGGCAAGCAGTGCCCAGTGTGTGAGAGTCGCGGAGGTGTAGGCGACCTGCCCGATGCCGGGCACCGCGAGTTTGCCGTTGCCGAAGGCCCAGTTCATGAACGATCCGATCTGACCGCCCAGATCCGAGGTGCGCGAGACCATCCCCTTCAACTCGGCGCTTTTGCTGTTGATGTGGAGCACGGTGATCAGTACGAACAACGCGGTGGCCAGCGAGGAGAACAACGCCAGGCGGGTGATCGCCTCGATACGAAGCCGCAAATTGATCAACACCGCCAAGACGGTGATGACGATGGCCGCGCTGGCGAGGATGGCCCAGAACCCGGTGATCTGCGCGGCGCGCGGTCTGTGTGATGACCAGACGTTCAGGTACACCGTGGTGATCTGCATCCGGCCGAAGGCATTGACGGTGACTCTGCCGTCGGGACCTCTGACGGTGATCCACGCCTGGAACAGCAGTACGAGCGTCACCAAGTTGCCAACCGCCGCGGCGACATAGCCCCAGTGCCCACGCAGCGCGACCTGATAGGCCTTCGGCCCGTGTGGCCCGGTGCCGCTCGCCCCTGGTTCCGGCGTGCCGGTCCTATCCTGGGTTTCGTTCGCCCCCCAGGGAGTTGGCTGCACCATAGCGCCAGTTTATGGTCGGGGCGGTATCGGAGTTCGTTCGGTGACTCACCTCCAGTGGGAAGGCTGCACCACAGGCGGGTGACCCAGCCGAGTTCGCCGCGATGGGAGAACGGGTTCGGTCGGTCCGCAGCGACTTCACTTGTGCGTGCACGGTCCCGTCGCGGGGCGGCGACTACATGCCGATAAGGGCGGATCTCTATTGCGCACCGATCCTGATGCGTAACTCGCCTCATGCATTGCCGACGGTTTTCGTGGACATTGCTGGACCAGCGGTATTTTTTGCCCGGTTCTTCGAGGTCGCTGCCCCGGAAAACCCACCCGGGGTGATCTCCCCGTTACTCCGGAGGACGGAACTTGACGTTTCCTTGCCTAGCGCTCGCCGTCCATAGGGTGAACCATGAAATCCGTGAGTCAGACGTAAGAGTTCACCCAAGTTGAAGGATCACAATGTCCACCAGAATCACGAAAATCTGCGCCGCAACCGCCATGGTTCTCTCATTGGGCCTTATCGCAGGTCCCGCCGCTTCCGCCGAAACGCCATCCGAAGCGGCGACGCCGGCTTTCGGCTCGGTCTTTGTCTGCCTTCCTCTCGGTAGCGTTGTGTGGTGCATCTGAGGCCATTTGCTGGGCCACATAGGTGGCCTGTTTCACTGAATTCGAGGTCCGTACCAGATGAGTAAGGAGGCACAGCCCAGCAGCTGTCGCCGTCCATCGATCAGCCGAGGCGGCGACGCTGCCGATCGAAACCGAAACGAACACCCGCCGCTCGAACCGTACTCCGGCGGGCGGCAACCTTTCCGGCGTGCTCGAGCCGAATTCGGCGGTGAGCCGCCTTTCGCGGAGTCAACGATCTGGATGTCGCGTCGCGACCAGCCGTAGCGGCCCCAGTATCCCGATCGCCAACCCATCTTCTTCTCGCCCACCGGGCGCTCGCACTGTATTCAGGTCACCTCCGTACGAGATGTCACACTCGGCGTCCGCGCGTCGTCTACTCGCCGGACAATCCACACGGAGGAGGTTGCGATGCGAATCGCGGTTGTCGGTGCAAGCGGTCGGATCGGCCGCGAGGTGGCCGACGTGCTGACGAAGCAAGGCCACGAGGTGCTCGGGGTCAGCCGAGCGACAGGCGTGGACGTCTACACGGCAGAGGGGCTGGCAGAGGCGCTGGCCGGGGCGGATGTCGTCATCGACTCGGTCAACGCGACGACCACCGAAACGGCGGCGGTGACGGACTTCTTCCGCAGCGTCGCGCGGAACGTGCAACACGCGGCGGCCGCCGCGGGGGTGCGGCGAATCGCACTGGTCTCGATCATCGGGATCGATCAGTTCACGGCCGGGCATTACGCCGGAAAGCTGGCGCAGGAGCATGCCTACCGGGAAGGCCCGGTGCCGGTGCGGATCCTGCGTGCCGCCCAATTCCACGAATTCACCGAGATGATGCTCGACTGGACCACTCGCGGCGACACGGCCTACGTCCCGAAGTACCGGGCTCAGCTCGTCGCTGCCCGCGCCGTCGCGGAGAAGCTGGCCGAAGTGGCCATCGAGGACAGCGGCGCCGCAATGATCGAGATCGCCGGGCCGCATGAACTGGAGCTCGCCGCAGCCGTGGCGAAATTGGCCGCGCGACAAGGCAAACCGGCTCATGTGGAAGAAATCGTCGACGTCGACGACCCGAATCACGAGCTGCAGGCCCGTGGCGCCTTGCTGCCCGGTCCCGAAGCCGTACTCGCCGGACCGACGTTCGAGGAGTGGCTCGACCACAAGTATCCGGCGCAACAGTAGAGGTCACGACTCCCCTTGACTTCAGGTCGACCTCAACTCGCAAGCTGTGGGCACCGTGAAGAAAAGGGGAATCATGACAACGTTCGGAGAAAAGCAGAGCCGTGGTTACGACCGGCGGGCCACTCGGCTGCTCGGTGGCCTGTACCGGCTGATCGCGGCCGATGTCGACGCCGCGACGGCCCAGGGCGCGTGGGTGCTCGACGTAGGGACCGGACCGGGAAAGTTGCTGGCGCGATTGTGTTCTCGACGACCCGACCTGCGGCTGCACGGCGTGGATCTGTCGCCGCACATGATCGAAATCGCCGAACGAACTCTCGCCGGCCGAGCGGAGTTCTCGGTGGGAGACGTCGGCGCGCTGCCCTACCCCGACGACAGCTTCGACCTGGTCGTGTCGAGCCTGAGTCTGCACGAATGGCCCGAGATGCACCGGTCGATCGCGGAGCTGGCGCGAGTGCTGCGGCCCGGCGGCACCGTGGCGATCTACGACTTCCGGTTCGTGCCCGCGGCGCCCGCCTTGAGCGCGTTGCGCGATTCGTTCCCGGCGGCGACGGTGCGCCGGGAAACGGCGCGTCCTCGGCGACATCCGATCGGGCTGTATGCGCGATTCACCGCTCACGCCGCCTAGAGTGCGGGTATGGCGGGCGGCGACATATCGATCGGCGAACTCGCGGCACGTTTCGGCCTGGCCACCCACGTGCTGCGGCACTGGGAGGACGCCGGCTTGCTCGCTCCGCGACGAGATGGCGCTGGCCGCCGCCGATATCGCGACGACGACGCGGAGACGGTCGCGATGATCCTGCTGGGCAAGCAGGTCGGGTTGTCGCTGGACGAGCTCGCCACGCTCTTCGCCGAAGCCTCCGACCGGAGCGCTCGTCGTGCTCTGCTGCGTGCGCACCGCGACCAGCTCGTATTCCACATCGCCCAGGCCACAGCGGCACTCGAGACCATCTCGCATGCGCTGGACTGCGACGCCGAGGACTTCCGCGGCTGCCCGCACTTCCGGGCGAAGGTCGCCGACGCGTTAGCGCTGGCGACCGTAGCAGGCGGTGCGCAGCAGCCTTCGGGAGTCACGAACCGATCAAGGCGCCGAGTGTAAATCGTTATGGCGCACGGATTTCCGCTCTGACGGTTGAGTTTGCGGCGATCCGGGCGACGGCAGGCGATTCGGTGACGAGACGGGGGTTCTGCGCACGTTTTCCCGATTAGGATCGAGTTCTGCGAACAGTCACACAGCCAAGAGTGACACTTCGACTCGATAGAGGTGCCCCGTGAGCAAGACAATTCGAATCCCTGCGGCAGAACTCGCCGACCACATCGGCGAATCGGTCGTCGGGTATGGCACCCTCACCCAAGCGGGAGTGGTCCAGCCGGGCGGCGATCTCGTGGTCGCGGTTTTCGGCGTGGAGACCAATCGGCGCGAAAAGTCGTTCACGCCAGGTCAATTGGTGGAACTGGAAGTCACCGAGTAATCGCGAACACCCATCGGCTGGGTGGAGCCGCATTCGGCTCTACCCAGCCGAGCGAGCGGCTCAGCCGATCAGCGCGTTCATGATCGTCCCCGCGCTGGTGGCTATGACGCCGCCGAGCATGCCGCCGGCGACCATTTTCGCCGACGCGAGTGGACCGCCCTGCCATTTCTCCCAGGCGAATTTCCCTCCCGCGTACATGATTCCGGTGACGCCGGAGAGAATCACGAACCACGTGAAGTACCGGAGCAGCTGGAGGATCTTGTCCGAATTGGGTGGAGCTTCCGGGACGGGATCCTCCACCTGAGCCATCAGGAACGCTTCGACTGCCGTATGGATCATCATTGATCTGTCTCCGTCGCGTTGCGGCTGGACAAGTTATACGCAATCGCTATGACGATCGAAGTATCGCGATCCGCGGAGTATCCGTCAACCCTCCGGACGGACGAGGGCAACCCGCTGCCGGTCGAGAGTTAGCTGGGAATCGGTGTCAGATCGCCGCGGACGGGTAGTGCACGAGTGTGAGCGACGACGGTGACAGCGTGCCGGCCGCTGACTTGGACCCGACGGCCGCGCGGGCGGTGATCGAGCAAGCCAAGGGCGCGGTGATGCTGGCCTACGGAATCGACGCCGGGGAAGCGTTCACCCTGCTGCGGGTACGGTCCCAGGAAACCAATACCAAGCTGCGGATTCTCGCCGCCAGAGTGGCCGCCGAACTGCCGTCCGTCTGCCCGGCGGCGGTGACCACCGAATTGCGCAGCCGCCTCGACCAACTCCTGTGGACGGCGTGAGCAGACGAGTTGGTCGCGGGTCGAGCAAGGCCACGCGCCCCGATCCTGCCGATCATCAGCAACGGCGCTCGCCTGCTCAGGCGGCTGCCCGGAGATTTCCGGACAAATGGTTGTCCAGCGCTGTCCAGGCCGGGCCGGCCCGGGATTGCTACTGCTTCTGGGCGACCGGGAATACTCGCCGGAACGGCAACCAGGTGGTGCCGTCGTCCCGGTACGGGTAGGCAGCCCGTAGCAGTGGGGCGAGCTGGGCGGCGAACTCGCGCCACTCCGCGTCGTCGAGGACGTCGCGGACCGGGCGCAGCGCAGTGCCTGCGACCCAGCCGAGCACCGGGTCGTCACCGGTCAAACGCTGCAGGTAGGTCGTTTCCCACGCGTCGACGGCGCCGCCCGAGTCGGCGAGCACGTCGGCGTATCCCGCCGGATCGAGCACGGCGTGGGGTTCGAGGATGCCCGCCCGTCCGAGTCGGTCGCGCCATTCGCCGCGGGCGGCCACTTGCCGGATGGCTCGATGCGAGGGCGCGTCGAAGTTTCCGGGAACTTGGATGGCCAACCACGCCCCCGCGGGAAGTTGGCGCATCCATTGCGCCAGCAAAGCAGGATGTCCGGGCACCCAGTGCAGGACGGCGTTGGTTATGACGACATCGGTGTCCTCGCCCGGTTGCCAGTTCTCCACGGAGCCGAGCGTCGCTTCGATGCCGCGGCCGCACGCGGCCGCGACCATGTCGGGTGATGAGTCGAGAGCTTGCACGCTCGCGCCAGGCCACCGCTGCACGAGTACGCCGGTGAGATGCCCTGGACCGCAGCCGAGGTCGACCACTCCCCGCGGCTCGGTCGCGCCGACCCTGACCAGCAGGTCGAAGAAGGGACGCGACCGATGGTCGCCGAAAGCCAGGTACTGCTGTGGATCCCACATGGTCCGCTCCCGAATCGCTACCAAACCGTACGTACGTACTGTATTGTTCGAGCGAAAAGGAGAAAACAGACTCGGCATCACGGTTTCGTAACGGCCGCCTCTGGGTATCACATAGCCATGACGGATCACCGACCAACCCGGATAGCCGGTGTGGAACGGGGAACCGGCGCGCTCGCTTTTGCTACGTGCCTTGCCTTTTCGCTCGGTATCGCGGCGCTCACGCAGTCCGCCTTCTCCACCCTCGTGGCCTGCGCGAGCATCGTGGCCGGGGTCACACTGGTTCTGAACATTCTGCCGCACAGGGCATAACCAAGCCCGCCCTTGCCCCACCAGCCGAATCCTGGTGGCATCTCGGCACATCGACGTGACTCGGAGGCGGGCGGCGGGCCGTTCTAGGGACGTCCAGCCGCCTCGGCGGGAGTGAGAGCTGATGTCGCGGCCTGCGAAGACTCAGCCGCGTGCATGTCCGGCTGCACCTGCCGGATCGGGACGCCTCGCCTGCTGCCGACCACGAACAGCGCGACCAGTACCACGCTGAACCAGACGTAGGTGTTGCCGATGAAGTGCTGCCATGGCGTCCACATGGTTTCGCGGTGCTCGCCGTCGGGCAGCCAGTTGTGCGGACCGATCACGAAGACCGCCGTGGTGACCACGAACGTCATCCACCAGCCGATCGCCCGCCTGCCAGGAAGGCGAGTCGCGTATCCGGCCATGGCGAACAACGCCGGCGCGATCCATACCCAGTGGTGCGACCAGGAGATCGGCGAGACGAGCAGGGTGAAGACGGCGTTGATGGCCAGGGCGAGCGCTGGGAGGTCGGCGGCCCGGCGCATCGCGGCGACGACCAACGCAAGCAGCGCGGCGCCCAGCACCAGCCAGACCACCGTGAACGCGGGCTCGGGCACCTCGAACCGGGCAAAGACCGCCTGAATCGACTGATTGGTATGAAATGCCGACCCGCTCAGCCCGGACACGTTACCGAGCCCGCCGAACCAGTATTTGACCGATTCTTTCGGAAGGATCGCGAAGCCGAGTGCCGTCGCGGCCGCACCGGTGACGGCGGCGGTCGCCGCCGCACGGTAGTCCCGGCGCACCAGGAAGTACAGCACGAACGCCGCGGGCGTCAGCTTGATCGCGGCGGCGATACCGATCAGCATGCCGCGGCGCCAGCGCGGCTTGTGCGTCAGGCAATCCGCGGCGACCAGCGCCATCAGCAACAGATTGACCTGGCCGAAGTCCAGCGTCGAATGAATCGGCTCGAGCAGCAGTCCCAGCGGCGTCGCGCAGGCCGTCGCCCAGACCGCCAACCTGCGCCGCGACTCCTCCGGCCACACCCGCCGAGCCACCACGTAGAGCGTGATGGCGAGCGCGGCCACCGAGGAGACGAAGAAGCTCAGCGCGGCCACATCCCAGGGCAGCATCGCGAACGGGCCCAGCGCGAGCGCGGCGAACGGCGGATAGATGAACGGAAGACCCGCGCCGATGGTGGTCTGCGGCAGTTGGCCGTACATGTCGGCGCCGTGCCGCATGGCGTCGACGCCGAGCCGATATACCTGCAGGTCGATGAATCCGCCGGTGATCTCGTCGAATGGCCAGACCGGCTTCAGGAGACAGAAGGCGGAGAACCCGACCGCGAGAACCGGTGCCAACCGCAGCACACGCCCGAGTCGACGGTTATGGGACATCGGCGTTTCGGCGGTGGCGCTGACACTACTCATCCGCGGCGACTATACCGACCTCTCTCCGCGCGTTCAGCACGTGGGACGGCCCGGTCGCGCTCGTCGCGTGAAGGGCCAGGAAACGGGTATGCCACCAACAGCCCGAGGCAGCAGAGGAGGTCGGCACATGACGGTCGCGACCCCGGTCGATGCGGGAGGCGATGAGCGATGAAGGCGCCCGGCGCTGCGGAGTTCGTCCCCGAGGGCGCGGATCTGGCGCGGTTGCGTCAGGCCGCCTGCCACTGCCGCGGGTGCGATCTCTACCGGCACGCGACCCAGACGGTATTCGGCGCGGGTCCCGCGAACGCGGATGTCGTGGTGATCGGCGAGCAGCCCGGCGATCAGGAGGACGTGCTGGGGCAGCCATTCGTCGGTCCGGCCGGACGGCTGCTCGACCGCGCGCTGGCGGAGGCCGATATCGACCGTGACGCGGTCTACGCGACCAACGCCGTCAAGCACTTCAAATTCGTCGAGCGCGGCAAACGCCGGATCCACAAGACGCCGGGACGCACCGAGGTGGTCGCCTGTTCGGCGTGGCTCGATGCCGAACTCGACCTGCTGCGACCCCGCTTGGTGGTGTGCCTCGGTGCGATCGCGGCACAGGCGGTGCTCGGCCCTTCGTTCAAGGTCAGCGCACAACGCGGAGAGGTGATCGAGGCCGAGGACTATCGAGTCGTCGCCACCGTGCACCCGTCGGCGGTACTGCGTGCACCCGACCGCGCGGAGGCCTATGCGGCGTTCGTCGCCGATCTGCGCATCGTCCGCGCCCAGCTCGGAAACTCCGCGGCAGCGCGCTGAAGGCCGCGGCGCCTGAGCGCGGCTTCACCCACGCGCGCGGACAGCGCTCACTGCCTTGCGGGCCGCCACCAGAACCGGATCCCACACCGGAGAGAACGGCGGCGCGTATCCGAGGTCCAACACCGTCATCTGCTCGACGGTCATCCGGGCGGTCAGTGCAACCGCGGCGATGTCGACGCGTTTGCCGGCGCCTTCGCGCCCCACGATCTGCACGCCGAGCAGCCGGCCCGTCCGGCGCTCGGCGAGCATCTTCACCGTCATCGGCTCCGCGCCCGGGTAATAGCCGGAGCGGCTGGTGGATTCGATGGTGACCGTCACGTACTGCAGGCCTGCCGCCCTGGCGTCCTTCTCGCGCAAACCCGTTCGCGCCACCTCCAGCTCGCATACCTTGCTCACCGAGGTGCCGACGACTCCGGGGAAGGTCGCGTATCCGCCGCCGATGCCCGCTCCGATGATCTGGCCGTGCTTGTTGGCGTGCGTGCCCAGCGGAATGTGGCGTTCCCGGCCGGAGACCAGATCCAACACCTCGACGCAATCGCCGCCTGCCCAGATGTTCTCGTGCCCACGCACCCGCATGGCGAGATCGGTGCGCAGTCCGCCGTGCTCCCCCAACGGCAACCCCGCCGCACGGGCCAGTTGCGTCTCGGGACGCACACCGATTCCGAGCACCACGACGTCCGCCGGATATTCCGCGGTGTCGGTCACCACCGCGGCGATCCGGCCGTCGTCCCCGGTCCGGATCTCGGAAACCTCCGCATTGCCGACGACCTCGATGCCCATTCCGCACATCGCGTCGCGGACCATGGCGCCCATGTCCGGATCGAGCGTGGACATCGGCTCGGCGCCGCGGTTGACCATCGTGACGTCGTAGCCGCGCCGGATCAGGGCCTCCGCCATTTCGACGCCGATGTAGCCCGCGCCGACGACCACGGCGCGGTTGCCGCGCGCCCGCTCCAGCGTCTCCAACAGTGCCTGGCCGTCGTCGAGCGTTTGCACGCCGTGCACGCCGCCCGCGTCGATGCCCGGCAGCGGTGGCCGGACGGGCCGGGCGCCGGTGGCGATCACCAGATGGTCGTAGGTCATCCATGCCTCGATCCCGGTATCGCGCTCGCGGAAGCGGACCCGGCCTTTGGCGACGTCGATCTCGGTCACCTCGGTGTGCATCCGCAAGTCGATATCCCGGGAGCGATGTTCGCCGGGGGTGCGCGCGATCAGGGCGTCCCGCTCGAGGACGTGGCCGCCGACCCAGTAGGGAATGCCGCAGGCCGAGAACGAGGCGAAACCGCCGCGCTCCAAGACCACGATCTCCAATGCGCTCGCGTCCTTCATCCGGCGCGCCTGCGACGCCGCCGACATCCCCGTCGCGTCACCACCGATGACGACCATGCGCTCGCCCATGGTCTTCACGCTACGTTCGGTGCGCATGCGGCGGGCGCTGGGGCCCGGTTTCCGCGAGTTTCCTGGTTGCCATGCGGTCGACCCGCGACTAATTCACACTGATCTTCTGGCAAACGCGATATGAGGGCAGCGTTTTCACCCGGGAGCACACATGACCGACACCCGATCCGCCTCCGACGACGAACGTCGGCTCGCCGAACTCGGCTATAAGCAGGAACTGGCCAGAACGTGGTCCGGATTTTCGAATTTCGCCATCAGCTTCACCATCGTGTCCATCCTTACCGGTGGATTGGCCAGTTATGGAATCGGATTGGCCAATGGCGGGCCGATCACCATGGCGTGGGGATGGCCCCTGGTCTCGATCATGGTGCTGTTCGTCGGGCTCGCCATGGCGGAGCTGGCTTCCGCCTACCCGACCTCGGGTGGGTTGTACTGGTGGGCCGCGGAGCTGGGCGGTCCGGTGTGGGGGTGGTTCACCGGCTGGTTCAACCTGATCGGTCAGATCGCGGTCACCGCGGCGATCGACTACGGCGCGGCCATCTTCACCACCGTCGTGCTGAACGTCATCGGCGTCGACATCGGCACCGACCGGACGGCCATCTTCGGCGTGTTCGCCGCGATCCTGGTCCTGCACGCCGTACTGAACGCGATCGGCCCGCACCTGTCGGCGGTGATCAACAACGTGTCGGCGTGGTGGCACGTCGGCGGCGTGGTGATCTTCGTCGTCGTACTCGGGTTCGGTGCGAAGCACCACCAGAGCGCGGGATTCGTCTTCACCGAAACCGTCGACAACAGCGCGATCGGATTCGGTGGGGTCGCATTCAGTTTCCTGCTCGGCCTGCTGCACGCGCAGTACACCTTCACCGGCTACGACGCGTCCGCGCACATGTCGGAGGAAACGCACGACGCGTCCCGCATGGCGGCGAAGGGCGTCATCAACACGATCATCGTGTCGGCGATCGCCGGATATCTCCTCATCCTGGCGGTGACGTTCGCGATCCCGAATCTCGACGACGCACTAGATCCGGAGCAGAACAGCGGCTATCCGGTGATCTACATCCTGGAGAACTCGCTGACCGGGTTCTGGTCGGGTCTGCTGCTGGTGATCGCGGCGGTCGCGCAACTGTTCTGCGGATACGCCTCGGTGACCTCGGCCTCGCGCATGCTGTTCGCGTTCGCGCGGGACGGCGCCGTGCCCGGGGCGAAGCTCTGGTCGCGGCTTTCGGCGCGAAAGGTGCCCGTGCACGCGGTGCTGTTCATCTCGTTCTTCGCCTTCGTGCTGCTGATTCCGTCGATGTTGGTGCCCGCGCCGAACGCGCCGACCGCATACGCGGCCGCCACCTCGGTCGCGACTATCGGCCTGTACATTGCCTATGGCATTCCGATCCTGCTTCGGCAACGCCACGGCGCCCGATTCCGCACCGGTCCATGGCAGCTCGGCGCGTGGTATCGACCGGTGGGTGTGGTCGCGCTGATCTGGATCGCGGTGATCAGCTGCTTGTTCATCCTCCCCACCGACGCTCGCGGCTACCCGTGGCATCCCGAATTCACTTGGACCACCGTGAATTACGCGCCGCTGACCCTGGTCGGCGTGGTGGGTGCGATCGGGATCTGGTGGCTGATGTCGGCGCGGAGCTGGTTCACCGGACCGAAGCGGACGGTGGACGAGCCCCCCGCCGGCGAGCAAGAGACAGAGGCACCCGCCGTCGTCTGAAGCGAGTCGCTACGGCGAGATCGAGTTCCCCGCTTTGGCATGTCGAGTTTGTCGGCCTCGGTCGCTAGGGTTTGTCGGCATGGAAAGGACCGACCTGGCACGTCTTTCGCCCGCCGGAAGAATTGTGTTCCCTGGAAATCCCTGGCCCGAGGGGCATGCGATCGAGGAGTTCGCGTGGACCGGCCGTATGGACCAGGCGGGTGGCCTGTGGTTCGATCTGCATCTGCGGTCCGCGGACTACGACGCCGATTACCGGCCTGAGGACCACCGCGACGACGACAGTGACATCGACGAGGATTGGCTGTCGCCCATCGTGTGGCAGAACTATCACCGCTGCACGTTGTCGTCCACCTACTGGGGCGAGGACGAAGGCACCGGCCTGCGCGCCGCCGCGCCCGGACGCCCCTTTCTGTTGACGTCCGAACAGCCGCAATGCCTCACCGTCGATCCGCTCCCCTTGGCCGACGCGGAAGACGTCGAATGCCTGGCGTTCAACATCTATCTGCTCGGGCACGACTCGGTCGCCGACCAGGAGGTCTCCTTCACCCGGCGCGCGGACGGCAAGCACGACATCGACTGGCAGGGGCGCATCGCGCTGACCTACGCAGGCCAGGTCGAATTCCGGTACCGATTCCAGGCTCGGATCCCGGGCGCCACGCTGGAATACATCCGATTCCCCGCCGAGATCTCGGCCGAGCAAGCCCATCGGCAGCTCAGCGCCGTACTCGACGCTCCCGAGCAATTCGAACTCGGCCTCGTCGACGGGCAGCCCGCCTGGGTGTCGAGACTCCCGGCGTGATGCTCCGCGGCGTCCGGCCCTACTGACCGGGGGTATGGCCCGGCAGTATGCAGACCGCGTCCAAGCCGAGGACGTGGTTGAGTCGGCCGAACGCGAGCCACGAGCCGATGCTCATGCTCAGTTCGACCACTTCCACCTGGCTGTAGTGGGCGAACATGCGCCCGAAGAACTCCTCGTCGAGGTTGTGGTGATCGGTGGCGTAGTGCTCGGCGTATTCGGCGGCGAGGCGGGTGCGTTCGTCGAAGGCGTCGGTGCTGCGCCAATGCGCGACGGCGTCGGCGAATTCGGGCTCGACCTTCTCGCCGTCGCGCTCGGTGCGCCAGTCCAGGCAGAACAGGCAGCCGTTGATCTGAGCGATGCGCAGCCTGGCGGCCTCGAACTCACGCAAGCCGAGGGTGCTGTGTGAATAGACCGACAAGGAGAAGTTCGAGGCGGCGATCCCGATGCCGGGGACCATCTCGCCCCAGACATAGCCGATCGGGTCCTTCCCCTCAGGGATGTCGATGATCATGGGCGCTTCCTTCCGAGTTTGCCGACCGCGGGCCGCAGCGGAATGTCCAGTGCGTCATAGAGTCCGGGCTCCGCGGCTACCAGCCAGTCGATGGCGTCCACCAGGCGGCCGACGGCCGCGGCGTTCCCGCCCGCGGACCGGTTGCCGTCCTCGTCGGTCGCCACGACGGTCACCTCGATGCGCGGGTGACCCTCGATGATCACCCGGTGCGCACCCGCACCGCCGTCGGCGGGCGTGGGCCAGTCGGTAGCGCAGGACGGATGGATGCGAGTGACATGTTCCACGACCAGGCGCGGTTGCCCTTCGACGATCCCCTGGACCTCGAATCGCACGGCACCCTGGGTACCCGCGGCGAACTCGCCCATGGACGAGGTGGTGACCGTCGCCTCCAGGGCACGCCGGTCCAGCGTCTCGCGGATCTCGTCGAGCTCGACACCCAGCGCTCGCGCCATCAGCCGAATCTGCCCGCCCCACACCATCGTCGGCACCGATGGCGCGAGCATCGGCGGCTGGTAGTCCATCGGCTGGCCCATGCCGACCAGGTAACGCACCGAATCCGGCTGATCGTAGGTGGAGTAGTCGAAGATCTCCTGGCACCGGATCGTGTCCACCGTGCTGCCGAGCCCGCTGACCAGCAGTGGCAGTACGTCATTGCCCCACCCGGGATCGATGCCGGAGACGAACAGCGACCCGCCGCCTTCGGCGATCGCGGCCAGCACCGGCTCGCGCACCTCAGGTGCGGCGTTGCGCGGGTCGTACAACGCATAGAGCGCGGGCGTGACGACCACCGCGCCCACGCGCACCGCCCGCACGATGTCGGCGAGCGCGTCGTCGGGGCGAATATCGCCGGAGGCGGCATAAACGACGGCTGCCGGGCCGGCCGCGAGCACACCGTCGACATCGCAGGTGGCCGCGATGCCGAGCACGTGGCCGAGGCCGCCGAGTTCGCCCGCGTCGCGGCCGATCTTGTCCGGATTGTGCACGAGCACTCCGGTCAAGCGCAGCGCTGGATGGGCGTCGACGGCCCGGATGGCCGCCCGGCCGACATTGCCGGTGCCCCAGACCACCGTGGAGATCATCGATCGAGCGTAGCAAGCGCTTGGTCGGCTGTTCGGCGTTCCTGGAAAGCGCTCGCGGAACCCGGTCGTGGCACGGTCCGGATTCCGCTGCCGAACGGGCGGTTCCCGAACGACGGCGGCGATACGATGCCCCCATGGCGCACCCTGCTGCGGCGGGTCCGGGGGCGACGGTCGCATCCTACGCCGTCCGGTCGCTGTACCCGACGTTTCTCCCGCATGGCGGACTCGGCGCCGAGGACGCGCGTCGCCTGCGGCAACTCGACGCGACCAGTACCTACTTCCTGGCCGTCGCCGCCGCGGTGCCGTTGCTGGGCGTGGCTGGCGTGACCTTCATTCCGCCGCAGGACATTCCCGCCGTGATCATGCCGCTGCGCGTGCTGTGCGTTGGTAGTGCGCTGGCGTTCGTCGGCGTGTATTGGCTGTTCCGGGCGCTGGAAAAAGACCTTGCCGCGCTGGAAGGCCTCGCCGCGTCACGTCGATAAGCGGGGTCGCACCTCGACACCGGCCGCGGGTCGTTCGACGCCGTGCGGGGTGCACGTCGGGGCTGATACCGCGGGAGGCCCCGTGATAACCGCGGCTGGACCGCCAAGTGACTCGTGGCGTTGCTGCGCACGGGTGTTGCCGAGCGCCAGGGGATAGCGGCGCGGCTCCGGATCGCGGCTAGTACGGTTAACGCTGGCCGCCCGGCGCGGGGGCGGCGGTCGGGATCGGGCGGAAAGGCGGCGCGAACATGAACGATCCGTATTCGTCGTGGGCTGCCCGGAATTCGTCCGAAGACCTGCCACTGGCCGCGCGCTATCAGAGTGCGGACCCGATCATCTGGCACGGCAGCATGGTGTATCCGATGTACACCGAGCAGATCGGCCCTTCGCCGACTACCGTCACCGTGACAATGCTTTCCGCGGCGCCGCCCGCTGGGCTGCGCGGGCTGGGGATCGGTCTATCCGTAGTCGACGGCTATGTGGATTTGCACGGACGGCCGCTGGCCGGAGTCGATGCGTGGAGCGACGCACTCGCCGAGGGGGTCGGCTTCCACGTGACGCCGACGGCCTCGAGCGCGTTGGTGACTCTCACCCCGGTCTGGGTGGACGAATTCGGCACCCAGAAGTCCTGGACCGGCAATTACGGCATCGTCGTCGAGCACGGGCCGGAGGGGCGAGTCGTCTTGTGGTGCAGCATCGGCGAGGGACCCCCGAACTTCGCCAACCTGGTCGTGGCGGTGTCGACCGCTCCCACGGTGCTCGCGCCGGACGTATCCGCCACGAACGCGCCCGCGACGACACCGATGGCGATGAGCACGCCCGCCACTCCGTCTGCATCCACCGAAGGTCCCCCGACCGCGCCGACAATGCCGGTTCCCCGCATCGACGCTGCTCCGCGGGCGGGCGAATCCACCACTACCGCCAGTACGACCGTGGGCGAGTCCCCGCGGGTCGCGAATGGCCACCCAATTGCCAACGGGCGACCGGTCCCAGCCCGACGCGCGGGCAGTCTCTTCACGAACCTCCAGTCGTCACGGGGGCCTGCCCAGGAAGCTCCGCCTTCCGTCCCCGGAGCGGTGGAAGGCGACACGCAATCCGCACCGGATTCGCCACACCTAGGGCTACGCCTCCCGGACACGGATACGCGGGCCACAGCAGACCCCCGGCTCGGCGCTGCCACAGCAGACGCCCGGCTCGGTGCTGCCGGTCCATCGCCGACAAACCAACACTCTCCGGCAGATTCCTCGTATTCAGCACCCAGCCCGCTACTGGGGACCACACTCCCCGCAGCAGATGGCCCCGGCACTCCCTCCTCCCCGGGGCTCGCACCCACGCTCTCCGCGACAGAAGTCCCGCGGCTACTACCGGTCGATGCTCCCAACCCGCTGGCCGCGCATCCGCTGACAGACACCCCGCGCACTGATTCCAGCCCACGGGTGTCGAATATGGCGCAGCACACCATGGATGCTTCGAATCCTCCCTTCGGCCCACCGGTTGCCAATACACACCCTGCGACCTACCCCTGGGACTTGGCATCGCCGAATACGCACTCCCCAGGCACGCCGCAGCAGCCCCCAGGAGCGCCGCAGCAGTCCCAAGGAGCGCCGCAGCAGTCTCTAGGCCCGCCAGTAGCGACCATGCAGAGAGCGACGAATACCACGCACTCAGCCCCCGGTTCGTCGTCGCAGAACACGCAACCACCAGTAGGAACTCCCAGCTCCGCCCCCAACCCACCGGTTCCGGATACCGCGACCGATCCGCCGTCACCACCGCAGGCCGGCGAACGATCCGCGGCAGTCGATCCGCCGCGGTCCGCGACCGAGACCAGGCAGTCGGGCGATCCCGGCTATCGCGGCGCTCTCTACGATCTCGGCGTCGCCATGTCCACCATGGGCGAGGAAGAACAGGCGTGTGGGTTGTGGGCCCAGGCCGCCGAGGCCGGGCACGCGGGCGCCGCGTACGAACTAGGGCTGGTCCGGTACCGGCACGGTGATCGGGCCGGAGCCGAAACCTGGTGGCGCACCGCCGCCGACCGCCGCGAACCTCGTGCCATGGCCGGACTCGCCGATCTGCTGGACCAGCAGGGCAAACACGCCGAGGCAGGTTCCTGGCGCGCCTACGCCGCCGAGCAGCAACCCTCCGACGTGCTCGGTCAGACGACGTAACTGCGGGATCGATGCCGGACCGACGACCTCGAGCGGAAAACAACTGGCGCCTGCCTCCGAGCATGCCGTAGGTTGCCGGGCATGGGTGGCAGTGGCGGTGTGCACGCCGCATACGCGGTTGGCGGGTATTACATCCGGCTGCGTATGGCGGCCTGGGCTCTGCCAGCGCACCGTACCGCTCTGATCTCCTGATCCATTCGATCGGAATCCACGCCGACGGCCGATAGGCGCCGTCGGATCCGCCGTGCCCTGGCATGGGTCCGGGCGAATCAACCTTCCTGATTCGACCACTCCGTTCGGAGGACACCCATGTCCCGCCATCGCTCTCTTCCGCTTGCCCGAGGCAGCAGGCTCAGCACCCCGAGCACGCGAATGCGGCTGTCGCAGAACTTTCTCACCGATGCCGGTGCCGCGCGCCTGATCGTGCGCGCCTCCGGTGTGGGCGCCGACGACCTGGTGTTGGAGATCGGACCCGGTGACGGCATGCTGACCCGGCACTTGCTCGGTACCGCAGGCCGCGTCCGCGCCTACGAGAAGGATCGGCACTACGCGGATCTGCTGCGCCGCAGGTACGCGAATGATCGGCGCATCCACTTGTACCACAGGGATTTCCGCACGGTACGCGCTCCACGGGAGCCGTTCGCCGTTGTGGCCAACGTGCCGTTCGCCATCACGACCGACATCGTGCGCTGGTGCCTGGCCGCGCGGCAGCTCACCTCCGCCACCTTGCTCACCCAAATAGAGTTCGCCCGTAAGCATTCCGGCGACTACGGCCGCTGGTCCAAGCTCGCCGTCAGCCATTGGCCCAGGACAGCGATCGAGCTCGGCGCGCGTATCGGCAGGAACAGCTTCCACCCGGTGCCGCGAGTCGACACAGCCATCCTGCGGCTGCGTAACCGGCCCGATCCGCTGCTCCCGCGCGAGCTGATCGGCGACTACCGCAGGGTGGTCGAGCTCGGTTTCTCGGGAGTCGGCGGTTGCCTGGCCGCGTCACTGCGCCGGGAGTTTCCGGCCGGCACCGTACGCGCCTCCTGCGCGGCGGCCGGAATTCCGCTCGACCGGCCGGTCGGGCTGGTCGCACCCGATCGGTGGCTGGTCCTCTACCGAGCACTGCGCGCCTGACCAGGTCCAGCTGGGAGTGGCCCGGTCGGCGAGAAACGGCCGAACCGGGCACCCGCGGCATCCAACGCCCGGATCACGACGACACGCGGACCGACCGCGGCGTCTCGGCGATGAGCATTCGCCGGAGATGCCGCGGCCGGCCTACCCCTGCTGGTCGACTCCGGCAGCCACGGTGATGCCGGCATCGTCCAGCGGCGGATCACGTCCGCGGTCCAGCCCGAACCCGCGGGGTGGGGGATCGGTCAGGCCGACAGAGGCGTGAAGTCGCGGCTGCCGATGTAGCCGGGCCGCGGCGCGGGCGCGGCGAACGGCTCGACGAGGGTGTTCTCCACGCTGTTGAACACCACGAAGATGTTCGAGCGGGGGAACGGCGTGATGTTGTTCGACGATCCGTGCATCAGGTTGGAGTCGAACAACAGCGCCGAGCCGGCCCGGCCGGTGAACTGGCTGATCCCGTACCGGTTCGCCAGCGCGGTGATGTCCTCGGCGGTCGGCACCCCGATCTCCTGCTCCTGCAACGACTCCCGATAGTGCTCGGCCGGGGTGCTGCCCAGGCACGGCACGAAAGTACGGTGCGAGCCCGGCATGACCATCAGACTGCCGTTGATCGGGTAGTTGTCGGTCAGCGCGATCGACAAGCTCACCGCGCGCGGGGTGGGCATGCCGTCCTCGGCGTGCCAGGTCTCGAAGTCCGAGTGCCAGTAGAAACCAGCGCCCCGGAAGCCGGGCATGTAGTTGACCCGGCTCTGGTGCACGTACACCTCCGATCCGAGCACCTGCTCGGCCAACCGCAGCACCCGCGGCTGACGCACGAGCTCGGCGACCGCGGCGCTGAGCTTGTGCACCTCGAAGATCGAGCGCACCCGGTTCGACGACTTCTCCACGATGAGCCGGTCGTCGTCGCGCAGCGCGGGATCCCCTGCGAGCCGGTTGATCTCGCCGCTGAACTCGGCCACCTCCCCAGGAGTGAGCAACTCGTCGAAAATGGCGAACCCGTCGGCGTCGAACGACGCGAGTTCGGGGCTGTCGATCTCTCCCCACACCGCGGGGTCGGCGCGCTCCAAGTGCGGAGCGGGTGCACCGAGCCGGGTCGGGTAGCGATCGTAGCGCGCGGTCTCGGGCCGGGTTTCAGTGTGCTGCAGAACCATTGGTGTGCTCATCCTCCGATCGTCGCGGCCACCAGCGGGTAGACGCCGTTGCTGTCGTGGACCTCCTGCCCCGTGACCGGCGGGTTGAACACGCACATCATCCGCATCCGGGTGCGGACCTCGAGGCGGTGGCGTTCGTGTCCGTCGAGCAGGTACATCGAGCCGGGCGCGAGCTCGTAGCTGACGTCGTTGTCCAGATCGGTCAACGTGCCCTCGCCCTCGATGAGCCACACCGCCTCCACGTGGTGCAGGTAGTGGAACTCGTGCACCGTGCCCGCGTCGATGGTGGTCTCGTGGAAGGAGAAACCGACGCCGTCGCCGCCGAGGATGATGCGCTTGCTGCGCCAGCCCTCGCCCCTGACGTCCCGCTCGCTGCCGGTGATCTCCGCGGTGGTGCGCACGATCATGCGCCCGCCCCCATGCCGCCGCACACCGACTCGACGGCGCCGGTGAGAACATGCAGCCCCTGGTCCAATTCCTGCTCCGTGATCGTCAACGGCGGAAGCAGCTTCACCACTTCGTCGGTGGAACCGGAAGTCTCCACCAGCAGACCACGCTCGAACGCGATCTGGCAGACCTTGCCCGCCTGCGAGGGGTCCTCGAACACGACGCCGTGCACGAGACCCCGGCCGCGGGTCGAGACGCCCGGGAAGTATCCGGCCAGCTCACTCAGGACGCGGGCGATCCGCTCGCCCTTGGCCTGGGTCGCGGACTGGAGGGCGTCGTCGGACCAGTAGTGGCGCAGCGCGGTGGTGGCGGTGACGAACGCCGGATTATTGCCGCGGAAGGTTCCGTTGTGCTCGCCCGGCGACCACTCGTCCAACTCCGGCTTGAACAGCACCAGCGCCATCGGCAAGCCGTAGCCGCCGATCGACTTCGACAACGTGACGATGTCCGGGGTGATGCCCGCGATCTCGAAGGAGAAGAACGGTCCGGTGCGCCCGCAGCCCATCTGCACGTCGTCGACGATGAGCAGGATCTCCCGGGCCGCGCACAGCTGGGCGAGATGCCGCAACCACTCGGCGCGCGCCACGTTGACGCCGCCTTCGCCCTGCACGGTCTCCACGATCACCGCGGCGGGGCGGTCGAAGCCCGACGAGGTGTCGTCGAGAACCTTCTCCATCCACTGGAAGTCGGCGGTGGTGCCGTCGAAGTAGCCGTCGTAGGGCATGTGCGCGGCGTGCACCAGCGGCACTCCCGCCCCCGCGCGCTTGGCGGCGTTACCCGTGACCGACAGAGCACCGAGAGTCATGCCGTGAAAAGCGTTGGTGAAGCTGACGATCGTCTCGCGGCCGGTGATCTTGCGCGCGAGCTTGAGCGCGGCCTCGACGGCGTTGGCGCCGGTCGGGCCGGGGAACTGGACCTTGTAGTCCATGCCGCGCGGCGTGAAGACGGTGTCGCGCAGCGTCTCCAGCAGCTCCCGCTTGGCCGCCGTCGACATGTCCAGGCCGTGGGTGATGCCGTCCGCGGCGATGTAGTCCAGCAGCGAGCGCTTGAGCACGTCGTTGTTGTGCCCGTAGTTCAGCGCACCGGCGCCGGCGAAGAAGTCCAGGTAGTCCTTGCCTTCCTCGTCGCGCAGCCAGCTGCCCTTCGCGGTGGTGAACACGGTGGGCCAGGCGCGGCAGTAACCGCGCACGTTGGACTCCAGGCTCTCGAAAACGGTGGTGTCGGCGTTGATCATCGGTGATCCTCCTCGGTGGTGCGGGCGGTCGGTGCGATGCGGTACAGCTCTTCGGGTGCGTGGCTGTCCGGGAAGACGCCGGCATCGAACAGGGGGTGCCGGGTGACATCCGCTCCCCGTGCTCTCGCCACCGACGCGAACATTGCGATGGATCCGGCGTTGTCCGGCGAGATCGTCGTCTCCAGTACCGAAACACCCCGCGCCGCGACACTGTTGAGCAAGGTGTGCAGCAGCTCGGCGCCGATGCCGCGGCCGCGCTGCGAGTGATCCACCGCGACCTGCCAGACGAAGACGGTGTCGGGCGCCTGTGGGCGGACGTATCCGATCACGTATCCCACGACGCGGCCGTCGAGTTCGGCGACCACCGAGGTGCCCGCGAAATCGCGGCACCACAGCAGGTAGGCGTAGCTCGAATTGACGTCGAGCACCGCGGAATCCTTGGCGATTCGCCACATCGCGGCGCCATCGTCCAGGCGGGGCGTGCGCAGGACCACGAGCGGCCCGGTGTTGTTCCGGGACGGGGCGGCCCCAAGAGCGGCCGCGGCGTTTTCGACGTGCGATCGCTCGATCTCCGCTGGGGACAGGGTTGGCAGTGACATACAACTCCCTCGTCGGGTCAGCAGTACTTATTCAGGCTTGCGAAGTGACTTTGAGCTGAAGTGGTCGACTTCTTTACGGTCGTGTTACGGATGGATGTCGCCCAACCGGGGCAGGCGCACGACGAATCGCGCACCCCCGCCCGGCCGCTCGGTGCAGTCCACCCGGCCGTGATGCGTGGCGACGGTTTCGGCGACCAGCGCGAGGCCGATCCCGGTTCCACCCGGCGAGCGGCGGCCGCTGCGCGCGGTCGCGAATCGTTCGAAGATGCGCGTCCGGTCCGCCGGCGGCACGCCCGGCCCCGCGTCATCGACGGTGATCACCGCGTCGGTGCCGTCGCGGTGCACGGTGACCGCGACCACACCGCCGCCGTGCCGGTCGGCGTTGTGCAGCAGGTTGGCCACCGCGCGTTCCAGCTCCAGCTTGCGGCCGCGCACGGTGACGTCCTGGTCGATGGTGAGCAACTCCGCCCGGTAACGGCGATCGGCCAGCGTGTGGGTGAGCAGGTCGCGCACCGACAGCGGCTCGGCGTCGCCGTGGTGCATGCCCGCCTCCACCCGGGCCAACGCCAGCAGATCATCCAGCAGCCTGCGCAGGTGGTCGACCTCGTCGGTCACCAGGCCGACCGCCCGTTGGGAACGTTCCGGCAGATCACCGCGATGCCGATTGAGCACGTCGACGCTGGCCATCAGGGTGGTCAGCGGGGTTCGCAGCTCGTGGCTGACGTCGCCGAAGAGGCGATGCTCGCGTTCGATGCGCCGCTGCAGCGAGTCGACCATGGAGTTGAACGACTCGACCGTGATGGCCAGGTCCTGGTCCGCGGTGGCAGGCAGCCGCAGGTCGAGGTCGCCGGAGGCGATCCGCGCGGCCGTGCCGGCGAGCTGGTGCAGCGGGGTCAGCACCCGCCTGCTGGCCCACCAGCCGACCGCCGCGCCGATCAGGGTCACCGCGATGGCACAGCCGATCAGAACGTTGCGCAGCAGAACCAGATCGGCATTCAGGTCACCGTACGACTCGGCGCCCGCACGCTGCCGCTGCGCCTCGAGATAACCGCGGCTGATGACGAACACCGACACGACCAGCACCAGCGACATCAACGCGGCGATGGCCGCGAACGCGGCCGTCACGCGGCCACGCAGGCTCCAGGCGCCCGGACTCCAGCGTTTCGCGTCGAAGCGGCGCTCAGCGCCGCACATCGAGGCGGTAACCGAGCCCGCGCACCGTCACCACGATGCGCGGATCGGACGGATCCCGTTCGATCTTGGTGCGCAACCTGCGCATGTGCACGTCCACGATCCGCTCGTCACCGAAAAACCCACGGTCCCAGACTCGTTCGAGTAGTACGGTACGGCTGAGCACCCGGCCGGGTGACTCCGCCAGCTCACACAGCAACCGGAACTCCGTCAGCGTGAGCCGGATCTCCTCGTCGCCGCGACGCACCACCCCGCTGTCCTGCGCCAGCACCAGCGGCGCCGTGTCGTCGGCATCCAGCACCATCTCCTGCGGCGTCTCGCGCTCAGCGGTCAGCCGGGCGCGTCGGCGCACCGCCCGCATGCGCGCGGTGATCTCCTTGATCTCGAACGGCTTGGTGACGAAATCGTCGGCGCCCGCCTCCAGTGCGGCCACCACGTCGTGGGTGTCGTCACGAGCGCTGACCACGATGATCGGAACGTCGTGGTCACGACGGATCTCCCGGATACATTCGAATCCGTCCATACCGCCGAGCATCAGATCGACGATCATCACATCGGGCACGCCGTTGCTGCGCAGATGGGTGAGCGCGTCCTCGGCTTCCTCCGCCTCATCGACGTCGTAGCCCTCATCCTCCATCGCGAGGCGTAACGCTCCACGGACCCGGTCGTCGTCTTCCACGATCATCAGGTTTGCGCTCAAGACCTTATCCCTTGCAGACATGCGGAAGCGCGTCACGATGCGGACTACCGCATCCCCATACCGACGCGAACTTCCGCTTTCGAGCAACCTTGCTCGCTTTCAAATACCCGGGAGTCCCTGCCGGTAAACGTCCGGCAGACCGGCGCGGACCCCCGTCGGGTCGTCCACACACGCTATATGGCCCACCGGTCCGGCGGTGATCGGGTCATCGGCCGACCTGGATGCGCCGCTGCTACACGCACCGCGGAGCCCACCGGACTGTACACGAAAAGCCCTCGGCCGCAGTTATTTTCGTATGCACCTAAGGTAACGCCGAGGCCGCGGGGAAACGCTGGGCACACACCGCAACTCGCGATCGCGCTGTGTTCGGCACCACCCCCTCCGTACGCGGCCGCCGACGGTGACGGGACTCACCCCGGTGGCAGCGGCCCAGCGGCTACCGCGGTGCCTCCAGGCGGTTGAAGTTACTCGGCGACCCGTCGGCGTTGTGTTCCTGGTACCAGAACCGCAGCTTTCTCGCGTCGAAGATGGCGAACCATTCGTCCCACCCCACCCGGCGCAGCACGGCGCCCCCGTATCCGGGGAAGTCGAAACGCAGCACTCCGAGCCGTCCGTCGTACTCGCTGCCCGGCACGGTCGCGGGCCGGGCGCCACGCTGCTGCGCCCAGCGACGGATGACGTCGTGATTCCTCGTGACGGAAATCCCCTTGGTCCGGGGCGGCCACCCAGTGCCACCCGGACCCAACTTCGGATTCCGGGTGCCTGGTCGGCGCTGGTCGGTCATGACGAGCTCCTCGAGCCATTGGCATCTGTTGTCCGGCTCCTGAGTGACTACCCGGGGGACATACTCCGCAAACTGGTCGGACGAACCGTCCGTAATCGCAGCCCCGGCCGGTTCGTCCCGCAATCGCTGGGTAACCGGCCGGTGATCGGCTCCTGCGCACGGCGCGGCCGCGGCGCGGCGCCGACCATGAAACGAGGAGGAGTTCGATGCGCAGTGTCAGCACGGCGCGGCCGGTCCCGGATCCCGTTCCCCCGAGGCCCGAGCCGGACCCCGTGCCGCCCATCCCGGAACCGGATCCGGTACCCCCGATTCCGGAACCGGATCCCATTCCGGATCCGAATCCCCGTCCACCGGGACCCGGTCCGCTGCCGCCGGTGCCAGGACCGATCCCTCGGCCGCCGACGCCTGGACCGGTGCCGGATCCCGGTCGTCCGTCTCCGGACCCGCAACCACCTGGACCGTCGCCGGACCCCATGCCGCCGAATCCGGTGTAGGCGTACCCCGGTCGCGCGCGGGCTGACGACGGACCGACTTGCCCGTCAGGCGTACTCAGTCGCGCAGCGCCTGTTCCCGCAGGGAGTTCAACGTCCTGGACAAGATGCGGGAGACATGCATCTGGGAGACACCGAGTCGCTCGGCGATCTGGTTCTGCGTCAGCGACTCGAAGAATCGCATGATCAGCACCTGGCGCTCACGCTCGGGCAGCTCGCCGATCAGCGGTTTCACCGCCATGAAGTCTTCGACCAGGTGATAGGAGGGCTCCTCGCTGCCGAGGCTGTCCAACAGGGGCAACGGGGCGTTCTCGATGTCGTCGCCGGCCACCGCGTCGATGGACGACGACTGGTAGGCGTTGCCCGCGATCAAGGCCTGGGTCACCTCGACCAGATCGACGTCCAGCTCCGCCGCGATCTCCCTGGCCTTCGGCATCCGGCCGAGTCGCTGCGACAGCGTCTCGACGGTCGCGCCGATGCTCAACTGGATCTCTTTGGTCCGGCGCGGCACCCGCACGGCCCAGGTGTTGTCCCGGAAATGCCGCCTGACCTCGCCCATGATGGTCGGCACCGCGAACGACAGGAACGACGATCCGCGCGCCACGTCGAACCGGTCTGCGGCCTGCACCAACCCCAGCCGCGCGACCTGCAGCAGGTCGTCGAAATTCTCGCCGCGCCCGGAGAACTTCCGCGCGATGTGCTCGGCCAGCGGAAGGCAGCGTTCGATGAGTTCCTGCCGCATCGGCTCCCGGCGTGGATCATTCGGGGCCAGGGCTGCGATCTTCTCGAACAGCGGTTCGATGTTGTCGTAGCTGTCGCCGCGCGATCTCGACTCACCCGTCATCCGCGGCACCCCGCACCCAGCTGAAGTCGATCACCGTGGGAAACCCGCCCAGCATGCCGTCGTAGGAGCCCTGGGCCGCGGCGATCGAATCGGTCAGGGTCCGCACGATGTGCCAGCCGAAGCCTGCCTGGCCGATCACCGACTCGGAGACCGCGACCGAGGAGACGTGCACGAACATCTTGTCGGCGTCGTAGGTGAACTCACAGTCCAGCATCGAGCCGGGCACGGCGTCCAGAATCAGCGAGGTCGCCACCTCGTCCAGCGCGAGCCGGATGTCGGTCACCTCGTCGAGGGCGAAGTCCGCGATCAGGGCAACGGTTTCCGCCAGCGCGCGCAGCATGGTCAGCTGCTCCGACTGAGCGGGCACGCGCACGCCGACGGTTGTTGTCTCGGTAGAGGATCGGGAAATCCACTCCCCCATTGCCCATCACCACCTTGTCCTCGCAGCCGCCGCGCGGCGGCCTGGATACCGCTGGTCATCCCGAGCCGCCGAAACACCGCACTCGCCGCGGACGTGAATCGAATGGCCGCCGCGCTTCTCGGTCGTTGACGTACCCCGCGCCGACGGATCGAAACACTGGTCAGTCGGTGCCGATCCGCTCGTGGGCGGTGAGCAACAGGTGGTCGAATTCGGTGCGCAGGCTCACCGGGGTGCCGGTCAGCCCGGGCAGGTCGGCGACCAGTCGCGCCGCCAGGGTGCGCAGTTTCACATTGGTCTCCTGCGACCGCCAGCTCAGCACCCGGAATGCCTGCTCGGCGCCGATGCCGTAGACCAGCATGAGTGCGCCTTTCGCCTGTTCGATCACCGCACGGGCGGCGTACAACTCGGGCAGCGCGTCGTCGAGCGTTTCCTGCCGGTGTTCCTCGAGCGTCTCGGTGACGTCGATGTAGTACCCCGACGTGCCGACCACCTCGCCGGCCTCGTCCACCATGCGATCGGCCACCAGGATCACATGGTGGACTTCGCCAGTGGTATCGATAATCCGATGACGGCTGGAGAACGGCTCTGCGTAATCGATCGACCTCGCCAGGGCACTGGCGACCGCGGCGCGGTCGTCCGGGTGCTTGTGCATCAATAGCAACTCCGTTGTCGGCGTCACCGTCCCCGGCCGGTAGCCGTGGATCAGAGCCACCTCGTCCGACCATTCCCATCGCTGGTCGGCGAACCAGAACCGAAAACTGCCGACGCTCTGCGGCGTCCCCATCGCGATCACCCGGTCCAGCACGAGGGCTTCCTCGGGCTGGACCGACCCACTCTCAGTCACAGCAGAAGTATCCGTTGCCCGTGCGTGCGGTGCGAGCAGATCGGGACGCGAGGTCACGACGGCATCGAGTCAGCTGATGCCTGCCCTCGCTGGGGCTCGGCTATAACCTCGGTTCGCTCGCTCATACCTGCGCACCTGCGCCTCACTGCCGCTCGGCTCCGGCATGAGCGAGTGCTCGGCTGTGTCCTCGCTCATGCGTCCAGCGCCGTCCGCATCGAGGGATAGTGCGGGAAGAGCGACCGCACGCCGGTGACCTCGAGCGCCCGCTCGACTCCTGATCCACCCGCGACGATCCGCAGATCGGGACCGCTGGACACGGCCCTCCGGAGCGCGCCGAGCCGCACTGCCGCGCGCAAACTCATGAACCTCGCCGCCCGCAGATCGATCACGACGGCATCGCACGGTGACTGCAGCGCTCGGTCGACCGTTGCGAAGAACTCGGCCGATACGGCGGCGTCCAACTCGCCTTCGACGCGGACCACTACACATTCGCGGCGGCGATCCACCCGCTGTGCCCACAACCGGTTGTCGCGCCTACGTCCCGGTCCCGAACCGTCGAGATGCACGCCATCGGCATGCTCTCGTAGCAGAGAAATGGCAGACAAGTCGAACCTCCCATCCAGGGGATTCCAGCTCTCCGCGACGGCTGGGACGAGGGGCGGCGCCCGGGGTGAATCGGTTGTCATGCCGTCCCATCGACCGGCTGCGCCGTGCGTCGAACCGGGGTCGGCTGTTATCTCAACCTCCCTACAGTGTGGCACGGCCGACCAGTTCCCGACAGCGTTCGGCGGGAGAACCTCGTACCGCCGTAACGCCCGCGAGCGGGGCGATAGACCGCGCACGGCCGGAGCGAAAGCAGGAGGTACGCCCAGCCGTGGCCACTCCGGTGGGTTTCATCCGCCCGCCGCAGGGCATATCCGGCACATATTCCCCGAACGTCACGCGATGCCGGTCGTTGGGCAGCCGCGCGCCTTCGCGCGTTCCGGCGGCACCCGCGACGAGAACGGAGCAACCGGTGAAGATCGCCATGGTTTCCGAAGACACCAGCCCGCTCGCCGAGGGAAGTCCCGCCGATCCGAGCGGGCGCAGTCCGCAGGTGGCCGGGCTGTCGGCCGCCTACACCCGGCGCGGGCACGACGTGACGGTCTACACCCGCCGCACCTGTGCCGCGTCCCCCGTCGAGCACGTCGCCGACGGCGGCTACCGCGTCGTGTCCGTCCCGGCCGGGCCGCCTACCCCGCTGCCCGGCGACCGGACACTGCCCTACCTCGGCGAATTCGGCACGTTTCTGCGGCGGCACTGGGCCGTCGAGCAGCCGGACATCGTGCACGCGCACCACTGGCTGTCCGGGCTCGCCGCCGAGCTGGCGGCGCGGGCGGACGGCATCCCGGTGGTGCTGACGTTCCATGGACTCGGCACGGTGCAACGGCGCTGTGAAGGTCTCGCGGACCAGAGCCCGCGCTCGCGGATCCGTTTCGAGCGGCTGATCGCGACCAGGGCGGCGCACGTGGTGGCGACCTGCTCCGACGAGGCCGTGGAACTGACCAGGATGGGGGTGCCGCGCTTCCGGACCTCGATCGTGCCCTGCGGCGTCGACCTCAGCGCGTTCACCCCCGAGGGCAGCCGCGCCGAGCGGAACGCCAGGCATCGGCTGGTTGCCGCGGGAGAACTGGTGCGGCGCAATGGATTCGACGCAGTGATCAAGGCGCTGCGGGAACTGCCGGACACCGAACTGGTGATCGCCGGTGGCCCGGCGACCGACGACCAGGACAACACCGAAGGCCGAAGGCTGCGCCGCGTCGCCGCGGATCACGGTGTGCTCGAACGCCTTCGGCTGATCGGACCGGTGGGGCGCCCGATGTTGCCGCGGCTGTACCGCTCCGCTGACATCATGGTGTGCACGCCCTGGTACGAGCCGTTCGGCACGGTGGCGCTGGAGGCGATGGCATGTGGCAGGCCGGTGATCGCGACGCCCGTGGGCGGCCTGCTGGACACGGTGGTCGACGGCGTGACCGGGCGGTTGGTCGCTCCCCCTGATCCGGACGCGATCGCACGGGCGATTCGCCCGCTGCTCGAGGACGCGACGCTGCGTGAAACATGGGGCGCCGCGGGCTATCAGCGTGCGGCGGGACGCCATTCCTGGGATCGGGTCGCGGTCGAGACGCTCAGCGCCTACCACCGCGGTGCTCCCGCGCGAGCGGGGGAAGTCGTGTCCTGGGCCAGGTGAGCGATGACCGTGCTCAGCGATCGGTCGGTGTGCCGCGCCAGCGCCATGGCGCGATGAGCCAAACCACCAGGAACAGCGCGGCGAGGATGATTCCCGCGGCCACGGCTTCCGCCCTGCCCGCCACATAGTCCACCACGAGGGTCACCGCTCCGATCAAGGCGATCCCCAGCAGCGCGAGCCCCGCCATCGCGCACCGATGCGCCGCGGCGACGACATTGCCCAGCCGGTGCCGCCGAAACAGAATGCGATGCCAGGACACCGGCGCGACCAGGAACACCGTCGCCCCCACGGCGGCACCCAGGGTCGCGACATACAGCATGCGCATGGCGTGCGACAACGTGCCGAACGACGCCTCGAACGGCAGGATCAGAAGCGCTCCGAACAGGAACTGCACGCCGGTCTGCACGACGCGCAGTTCCTGGATCAGGCTTGCCCAATTGCGGTCAAGTTGTTCGAGTTCGGTCTCACCACGTTCTCGGCGCGCCCAGGCGTCGTCATTCTCTGGCACGCCGGGTCTCCTGGCGATTGCGTTTTTCGATCGCCTCGACGAGTTCGTTCTTGGTCATCCGGGAACGGCCGGGGATAGACAGCCGTCTGGCGACGGACAGCAGGTGCTCCTTCGGCGCATTGGCGTTGACCCCCTCGGCGGTCTCCCCCTGCGCCCTCGGGCCGCCGTGCTCGGCGCGTTCATCGGAGGGACCGCGACGCGGCTTCGGCTCCCAGTGGTCGCCGACCTTCTCGTAGCTGTGTTTCAGTGCGGCGTAGGCGACGCGATGGGCGCGCTCCTCGTTGCCGTTGTATTGTTCGAGCGCGGCGTCGTGCGCTTCCGCGAAGGTGCGCTGAGCCTTCTCCTCCGACCGGCGCAGGGTGCTCGGCAACTCGGACTGTTTGGCTTCGCCGCGTGCCGTCGTCTTGGGCATGATCGCTCCTTCCATCACGTCCGGTAGTCCGAAAACCGCTCGCGACGTGTCTGCGCGGGCTCTTCGTATCCGGTCGCATACCCGCCGGAAACCTCGATTAACCCGGCGTCCGCCGGGTACCACCGCTGCATGGCCGTGACCACCGATCAGTTGCTGCACGCGCTCACCCGCGCGGTGAACGCGCTGGCCGGTACCGATATCCGATTCGCGGTGGCGGGCGGCTGCGCGGTCTACGCTCGCGGCGGTCCGGCCTCGCAACACGATGTCGACCTCTTCATCAAACCGGCCGACTCGGGGCGGGCGGTCCACGCGCTGACCCGCGCGGGACTTCGCGCGTGCGAACCGCCGGAGAACTGGCTGCGCAAGGTCTACGCCGACGACATCCTCATCGATCTGATCTACCGTCCGAACGACCGCGAGGTGACCGACGAAGTGCTCGATCGCGCCACCGTGATGCGAATCGGGCCGACCAAGGCTCCGGTGATCAGCGGCACCGACCTGATGGTGGACAAGATGCTGGTGTTCGACGCCCATCGGCTCGACCTCAGCCCGATCCTGCACATCGCGCGCGACCTGCGGGAACAGGTGGACTGGGAGGTGGTGCGCGAGGAGACCAAGGCGTCGCCGTACGCGCGGGCCTTCCTCGGCCTGCTGGATGATCTCGGCATCACCCGCACCGGAAAGGTGGACTAATGGAGCAGCCGCAATACGTCGTCGCCAATCTGCGCCGCGCGTTGGCCGAGGATCCGCGCACCGCCGAACTCGGCGTGCAGGTGACCATCCGCGGCGATGTCGTGGTACTCGGCGGCGAAGTCAGCAGCGAAGAACGCAAACAGCGGATGGAAACCGTGGTCCGCGAGCAACTCCCGCACGCGCGCATCCACAACGATGTTCACGTCACCCGTCCCGCGGCGCCCGTGGAAACCGAGACGCTCGAACAGGAACAATCCGAAAGGAGTTGAGCGGCATGCGGATAGCCGCGGTCGGTGACATACACATGGGCGTGGATTCGCGCGGGCAGTGGCGTCCCGCGCTGCGTGAGCTGCCCGAGCGGGCCGACGTACTCCTGCTTGCCGGCGATCTGACCCGGCACGGCACCGTCGACGAAGCGAAGGTCGTCGCCGCGGAGTTCGCGGACCTCGGCGTGCCGGTCGCCGCCGTGCTCGGCAACCACGATTACCACTGCGACGCCGAGCACGACATCGCTTCCTTGCTCGGCGACCACGGCATCACAGTCCTGGAAGGGACATCGATGACGCTGACCGTCGAAGGGTCGACGCTCGGGGTCGCGGGCACGAAAGGCTTCGGCGGTGGCTTCGCGGGCAAGTGCGCCAGCGTCTTCGGCGAACGTCTGATGCGCGAATTTGCCGGGCACACTGTGGAAGTGGCCGCCGCGCTGGGCAGTGCCCTCGCCGCGCTGGACACCGATGTCAGGGTTGTGCTCACGCACTACTCCCCCATCAGTGACACACTGCACGGCGAGCCGAGGGAGATCTATCCGTTCCTCGGCTCCTACCTGCTGGGTGAGGCGATCGACGCGCACGGCGCGGATCTGGCGTTGCACGGTCACGCGCACGCGGGCGCCGAGCGCGGCACGACTCCGGGCGGCATCCGGGTGCGCAATGTCGCCCAGCCGGTGATTCGTGCGGCGTATGCGGTCTATGACCTGCACCCGGCCGCGGTCTGAGCACGCTGGATCAGAAGTCGGTCGAGATGGCCTCCACCGTGCTGCCCGCCTCGGTGTTCTCGACGGTGGTGGCGACGTCTGCCTGAGCGATGATGCCGACCAGTTGGCCGTTCTCCAGCACCGGCACGCGCCGTACCTGATGCTGCGACATCACCGACATGACCTTGCGTACGTCGTCGTTCGCGTCGACGGTGACCAGTTCTTCGCCGCCGAGTTCGCCGGCGTCCACCCCGAGGGGGTCCTTGCGCTGGGCGATCACCTTGACGACGATGTCGCGGTCGGTGAGCATCCCCTTCAGCCGGTTGTCCTCACCGCAGATGGGCAGGGCGCCGACATTCAATTCCGCCATCCGCTGCGCGGCCGTGACGATCGTGTCGCTGGAGCGGACGCATTCCACGTCGGGGGTCATGATGTCCCGTGCTGTTGTCATCGGTGTCCTCCTGGGACGTCTCGAGTGGTGTGAGCCCCCGAGAATCGGGCGACTCGCTCACGTCGTACCCGCGTTTCGGATGCCTTAACGCGGGCATCCGACCGGTATGGCGGCCCGGATCGCCGGCTCGGAGCACTTCCGGCGCTACGTCCGCCGCGCACCGAAATCGTTGCCGCTGAAGAGAAAGGACAGTCCGATGCTGCCAGCACCGAACGAATCGAACGCGGGATCCGGCGCCGGTGAGCAGCACGGACGCTCGCATGAGACTTTTCCGGATCACGCACGCACGGTCCGCACGCACGCCGGGGAATCCATCGAGGACGCCCGGAACTGGCCGGGCATCATCCTCGTCGGCATCGGCGTCGTGACGATCGCGCTCACCCTGACCGCCGCCGGATACGGGTTCGCGGGCTGGGCGGTGGTGGCCGGTGTCGTCAGCGCCGTGTGCATCATCGCCGGTGTCCTCGTGATCGTCGCCGAGCATCGCCGAATCAAAGTGCGCGAAGGCAGGCGGCTGAGGGATGCGGCTGGTCACTGACCGTGCGGACGGGAGATCCGGTCTTGCCGTGCCGGGTAACGAGGCCGTGTCGCGACCCTGGTCGCCGATTCGAGGGAGAAGACAATGACAGACCATCGGAACCGGGCCGTGCTGCGCCTGGCCTTGATCACCTGTGCGTGCGCGGCCGGCTCGGCGCTCGCGGGGTGTACGGACAACGGCGACAGCGCGCCCGTTCCGGCGACGCCCGATTCCCCGGCCGTCTCGATCACCATGCCGGGCCCGGCGGAAACTCAGGTGCCGAACCCGGACCAGATCACGCCGGACGCGGCGAAGCAGTTGTGCGACATGATGCGTGCCGACCTGGACAACTGGCGTGATCAGGGGACGACGATCGCCAAAGTGAGCTTCAACGGCACCGCACACAACTGGGCGGTCCGCAACGGCGGCCTCAACGACTTGATCGTCACCGACCGCTCCGTCGTCGACACCGCCACCACGCAGAACTGCCCCGACGTGCGCCAGCAGGCGCTGGAGGCGCTCGACGTCCCGGATCTGGCCTCGGCGCTGGCGGGGGTCGGACGATGAGCGCCGCGGCCCGGCCCGGCCGTATGGGCATAGCCGTTCTGGCAGTTCTGGCCGTGTGTGCGGCAGGCTGCGGTGACGAGCCGCAGAAGGTGGTGAACAAGGGCGGCGACACCCCGTGCAACGAATTCGTCGCCCAGGATGCCGAGAAGCAGCGCATCACCACGGAGAAATTCCTCGAGCAGGAACGCGAGGGTGACGCAACGCCGGACGCCCGCACCGTGGATGCCGCGATCGCGGCGATCGAATTGATGTGCGCGGCACAGGCCAATCCGGATACCCCGATCCGGAAGGCGGATCTCACCGGCATTCTCGTGCCGAAATAGCGTGTCAGCTGCCCGTCGCAGGAGTGGAAACGACAGGTTTCGAACCGCGCGTACCGGGCATGTCCCGAATACCGCTCCCGCCATGGGTTATCCAGGCGCCAACTCGGTGGGAGTACTGCCGGAATCCGATGCGCATGCCCCCGACAACGGCGTCGAGGACACATCGGCCGGCGACTTCGAGACGCGTTTTCCCGGCGTCGGAGCAGGATTTCCGGCGAGCGCCTCGAAGCTGTGGCACACCCGCCCCGGGTTCGCCAACGACGTCGTCCCGGCGGCGGGTCCCCCTTTTGCGATCACAGTGGAGGCATACATGGCTGTCACGCTCGCGCTCTGCGCGCACGGACTGCGCGAGCTGCTGACGGCGGTTCCGGCCCTGCGCGCATTGCACGACGCCCTTCCGCGACAGCGGCTGGTTCTCGCGGCGCCGGGCTGGCTGCGCCCCGTCGTCGAACTGGCCGATTGCGTCGACGAACTGCACGCAACTCCGCTGCCGGCCGCGCTGCGCTGGAACGCGCCCCCGCCCACGTTCGCGGTCGATCTGCACGGCGCGGACGCCGGCAGCATCGGTGCGCTGCTCGCGACCGGCCCGGCACACATGATCGCCCACCGCCACAAGGACTTTTCGCAAATTCCCGGTCCGGCGTGGCAATTAGACCTGCCGGAGACCGTACGGTGGTGCCGACTGCTGGAATACGCGGGCATTCCGGCCGATCCGGCCCGCCTGGATATCGCGCCGCCGCCGGAGAGCATCGGCGAGCCGGAATTCATCGTCGTGCATGCGGGTGGTGCGCCCGCGCGGCGCTGGCCCGCGGAGCGGTTCGCGGCCGTGGCGGCCGACGCGGCGCTCGTGGTGAGCGGCGACACGGGTGTGGGGCACCTGGCCACCGCGTTCGGCACCCCGTCGGTGCTGATCTTCGGCCCCGAATCACCCGCGACCTGGGGACCGCCGCCGGAACGCGAGGCGCATATGGTCCTGTGGGCAGGCCGCGTCGACGATCCGCTGGCCGACGCGCCCGCGCCGGGGCTGGATCTGATCAGCGTCGCCGAAGTGGTCGCCGCCGCCGATCGGCAGCTCACCAGCCGGGCGCTGGTGTGACCAGCGGGCTCGGGAGTTTCGGCCTATCGAGACCGGCTATTTCGGGGTTATGACCTCCCTCTGGTTGCACGGCGCACAGATCCCGGCGCGATTGCGGTTGACGCCGGGCTCGCGCTTCGACACGGTCGTGATCGGCGGCGGGCTCACCGGCCTGGTGACGGCCCTGCTGCTGGCCGAGAACGGCATCGAGGTGGCCGTGGTCGAAGGCAGACGCGTCGGCGCGGGAACGACCGGTTCCACCACCGGAAAGATCAGCCTGTTGCAGGGGACCCGGGCTCAGCAGATCGCCGCGCACCACTCCGATCACACGCTGCGCGCCTACGTCGAGGCGAATCGCGCGGGACAGGAGTGGTTGTTGCGTTTCTGCGCCGCGCACAGCGTCCCGGTCGAGCGGGTCCCCGCGCTGACCTACGCGCAGAACGAGGACGAAATATCCGCGGTGCGAGCCGAATACGCCGCGACGCAGAAAGCGGGCCTGGCCACCGAACTGCTCGACGAACTCGATGTTCCGTTCCCGGTGCACGGCGCCGTCCGCCTCGCCGACCAGGCGCAGCTCGATCCGATGGCGCTGCTCGCGGCGCTGGCGGCGGATGTGGAGTCGCACGGTGCACCGATCTACGAGTCCACCCTGGTGCGCGGCGTGCACCACGGCGAGCGAGGCGATCTGGTGGTGTCGACCGAGCACGGCGAACTCGCCGCCCGCACGGTGGTCTTGGCCACGGGGACACCGATTCTCGATCGCGGCGGATTCTTCGCCCGGCTCACCCCACAGCGGTCCTACCTGGCCGCGTTCGCCGTCGACGAGCCTATTCCGCAGGACATGTACATCAGCGCGGGCAGCCCGGCGCGATCCCTGCGTCGCGCGCCGGGACCGGACGGCGAGCTGCTGCTCGTCGGCGGCAACGGCCACGTCGTCGGCCGCGGCGGGTCGACCCGGCGCAAGGCCGACGACCTGGTGAGCTGGGCGCGGACCTGGTTCCCCAGCGCGACACCGGTGCACCAGTGGTCCGCCCAGGATTACGCGCCGGTCGACGAGCTGCCCTACGTGGGACCTGTGCTCCCCGGCCAGAACGACATTCAACTGGCCACCGGATACGCCAAATGGGGACTGACCAACGGCGTCGCCGCGGCCATTGCGCTGGCCGGTCGGCGCGTCGGCAATCCGCCGGACTGGGCGGGTGCGCTGGCCAGCTGGCGCCCGAGTGAACTCAAGGCGCTTCCCTCCGCGACGAAGCTGAATGGCGCGGTGGCCCAGCACCTTTCCGCGGGCTGGCTGCGTGCCGTCACCCGGCACGACGGCGCCGCCCCGGCCGAAGGCTGCGGCGCGGTGCTGCGTGAGGGCCTGCACCCGACCGCGGTGTGCACGGTAGGCGGCACCACGACGCGGGTCTCCGCGATCTGCCCGCATCTGTACGGCATCGTGAGCTGGAACGACGCTGAACGCACCTGGGACTGCCCGCTGCACGGCTCCCGGTTCGCGCCCGACGGCACGTTGCTCGAGGGTCCGGCGACCAGATCCCTCACTCCACTGCAGATGCCGCGCAGTACCTCCTGAGCTGGCCGGACCGGTGTCAGTCCCTCGAGGGGCGAGCGTCGGCTAGGATCTTGTCGACGGTCTGCTCGACGGTCAGCTCCGACGTGTCCAACCAGAGCCCGATCCGAGGTGTGCTCTCCCGCAACACGGCGTCCAGACCCTTGACGGTGAACTCGTCGTAGGCATCCTTGCCACGCCCGGCCTCGCGGGCGGCGACCACCTCAGGGCGCGGCGCCAGTACGACGATGTACAGCGGACGGGTAATGATCAGATCCGCCATCCACGGCAGGAATTCGCCGAGGACTACGTCTTGCACGACTACCGTGAACCCGGCGTCTGCGTACGCGTCGGCCGTGCCGGCGGCAAGGCTGTAGCGCAATCGAAGCTGCGCGAGCGCCTCCGGCGACGGGTCCGGGCTCATCTCCGCACGCCCGTTCACGACGAATCGCCGGAAGGTGTCGCCACGTACATGCGCGGACCGCGGGAGCCGCTCGGCCAGTGCCTGCGCGACGGTGGACTTGCCCGCGGCCTGGATGCCGGTGATCAGATAGACAGCGGACGCCATGGTGATCATGATTGCGCACCGTGGCGTCGCCGCCGAACGGTTTATGGGCGGACGCAACCGGCGAGCCGTGTAGCCGGGCACAAGCTGATCGGCCCGGGTAGACGTCCCCCAGCGCGCGATCCCCGAGACGTCAGCGGGCGGGCGCGGTGACCTTCTGCTCGACGTAGCGGGTCATCGCCCAGTTCAGCCCCCGCATCGCGAGGGTGTACGCGGGCGGGATGTACCGCTGGGCCCAGAAGCCGATGCGGATGTCGTGCGAGGTGAAGATCAGGTACCGATTACGCTCGACGCCGCGCACGATCGACCCGGCCGCCGCCTCCGGCGTGACCGCGTGCCGCATGAACAGCGACACCCCGCGCTGTACCGCCTCGGCCGTCCGGTCGACGCCCGCGATGTCGACGCTGTCGACCATCGGTGTGGCCATGGCCCCCGGACACACCAGGCTCACTCCGATGCCGTGCTTGGCCAGGTCGAAACGCAACACTTCCGACACACCCCGCAAGCCGAACTTGCCCGCGCTGTAGGGCGCGTGCCATGGCAGTCCGAACAATCCCGCGGCCGACGACACGTTCACCAGGTGCCCGCCGCGGCCCGCGGCGATCATCTGAGGGACGAACGCTTCGATCACGTGGATCGGACCCATCAGGTCGATGTCGATGGTGCGCCGCCACTGCGCGTGCGTCAGCCGGTCCACGGTGCCCCAGGTGGCGATCCCGGCCACGTTCATGACGATGTCGACACTGCCGACCGCGGCGTGTGCCTCCGCCGCGAGCGCGACGACCTGGTCGTAATCACTGACGTCGGCGGCCGTGGCCACGTGTACGGTCGCGCCCGCCGCACGCGCGTCGGCGGCGGTCTGTTCGAGTCCGTCGGCGGCGATATCGGTGAGCACCAGCGCGGCGCCTTTGGCCGCGGCGGCGAGTGCCGTACTCCGACCGAGGCCGCTGGCCGCGCCGGTGATCAAACAGGTCTTACCGCCGAACTTCGTCATAGTCGACGACCATACGCAACCATGAACATCACTGTCTATGGAACTGGGGAACGGTGTTTTCGCGATCCCCTGGCGCCCGTCAACGGTCGTCATCATGGCGGCCCCGCCACGGCACCGGAGCCAGCGCGACGGTGATGTTGTCACCGCCTCCGCAACCCAATGCGAACTCGGCGAGCGTGTTGGCCGCCGCTGTGGGAGCGGCCCCGGCCACCTTGTAGGACAAGGCGGCCGGAGCGGGCAGGTAGTTCCACAACCCATCGGAGCACAGCAGCAACATGCCGGGACCCGTGACACGCACCGTCCGCACGCAGTTGTCCGCCCAGGGTTCCGGCGGGCTGTCCGCGCCGAGCCAGCGGATCAGCGTGTGGGCCCGCGGGTCGGCCATCGCCGCCTGCTCGTCCATCGCACCGGCATCGACCAGGGCTTGTGCCCAGGAGTCGTCTACGGTCAACCGCCGCGAGGGCTCCTCGCCCGTCTGCGCCAGCCAATAGGCCCGGCTGTCACCGACATTGGCGACGGTGATCTCGGTATCGGCGCCGTTGTGCACCACGATGGCGGACACGTAGGTGCACGATGGAGCCGGACCATCGGGGACGTCGACGTCGCGTACGGCCTGTGCGGCGGCGGCGAGACCGAGCATGATGGCGTCGGTGGCGGGCTGCCCGGCGGCGAGCGCGGCGGCGGTGGCGGCGACACCGGCGCGTACTGCCGCACCGGAGGCCACTTGCGGTCGCGCCGAGGTCGAGACTCCGTCGCTGACCGCGATCACGACGGCCGTGGACGACCCGGTGATCGCACTGTCGAGTACGCCCGCGGCGACGGCATCCTCATTGCGACCATGGACGATTCCGCGATCTGTGAGTACCGCTACCGCGCCGAGGTCGGCGGCGCAGCGATCCGGCACCGACCGGGACCGTCCACAGTGCGAGCATCGTCCGTCGGGGTCGAATCGCGTTCCACCACACTGCGCGCACGGCGTCGGGTCGTCGCCGGGCAGCGCGACGTAGCGGTAGCCGAGTTCGCGGTCGCAGGACGAGCAAAGGCGGCTGTCCAGCCCGACCGCCGCACACCCCGCGCAGCGTAGGTCGCTGGCGTCGGTGCTCATGCCTGCGCCTCGCTGGCGCTCGGCTCCAGCTTCCTCATGGCACGATCCCCGGGCAGTCCGGCGACGCCGTCGCGATCCGTCCATTGTCCGCAAGTCGTTGGCCCAACCGTAACCACAGTGGCTCGTTGTTGGTGCGAACGTCCACACCGTCCTCCTTCGTCTCCCCGCCCGGCCAACTCCGATGGCGATAGTACGGGAGTGTTCCGGGTGCCAGATCCCAGTGTTGTATCGACCGGGCTCATGGCCGAGATCGCGGTAGCCGATGGTCTGCCCGAGCCGCTGGGGCGCACGCCGCGCAGCGCCCGCGGCGCTCAGACCAACTCGGGCGCGCGACAGGGCCGGAGGCCGCGGGAGCGGAAAGTCTGCGGCGGGCAGCCCTGCCAGCGACGAAAGGCGCGGATGAAGGAGGCCGCTTCGGCGTAGCCGAGCCGGGCAGCCACCTGTTCGGTGGTCATATCGGTATGCGTGAGCAACACTTCCGACATCGTCTGCCGCACTTCGTCGAGCAGTGCCCGGAACGACGTTCCCTCTTCGTGCAGGCGCCGCGACAGGGTGCGCGAACTCATGTACAGGCCGAGCGCGACCGTCGCCTGATCGGGGATCTCACCGGGATCACGCACCAGCAGATCGCGCACCGAGGCGGCGACGCCGGTACGGGTGCGGCGCCGGTCGAGCAGGTCGCGGCACAGCTGCCCGCAGCTGTCCCGCGCGGCGTCGTTCGCCGGTGGCAGCGGCTGATCCAGCAGGCAGCGGTCGAAGACCACCCCGCTCACCGTCGCGCCGAAAATCGGCACCACGCCGAAGACCTCGCGATAGCGCTTGATGCTGCGCGGCGGCGCGTGCCGGAAACTCACCCGCTGGACGGGGACGCCGACGGAGTACAGTTCGCGATCGAACGCGGGCAGTCCCGCCAGTGTCATTTCGGCGAAGAACGCCCGCATGCCCGGCGGAATCTCGGCGTCCTGGAACAGCAGTCGCGCTTCGCCGTCGGCTTCCTCGAAGGTCAGCCGACCGAGCGGCACATTGCGGCCCGCACTGCGCTGCGCCACCTCGATCAGCTCACGCAGCGTCCGGCTACCGAGCAGTGCGAGGCCCCACGGTCCGCGCAAGCGGAAGTGCTGACGAGCGGCCGCGACGAGACCGAGTCCGGGTTCGTCGCCGAAACGGGCCAGCACCGTGCGCACCACGCGCAATTCGTCGTGCGCGCTGATCTCGGCGGAGGGATCGAGCAGCGCCGCGGGCGACACCGTCGTTCCGGCCAGGCACGCGGCCGGCGCCATCCCGCGCTCTCCAGCGATCCGCACGAGAGTGCGCACGCCCGCGGTGCTGCGGAGAGTATCCCGATCGACCATGGCTCGCATTCCTCGATGAAGCGGTACTGCGCGGTACCGGCGCAATGTATCAATCGGGTGTGCCGCGTATCGCCGGATCGCCCAAATGGGGTTCCTGACGCGGGGTGGCAGCCGCTGCGGCACAGTCGTTTTCAGGGACGAATCAGTCCCGCACGGTGATGCCGAGAGAATGCGCGAAGACGGGCGCGAGGTCCATCAACTGCACGTGGGTGATCGTCGCGCCACGCAGACTGTCGAGCCCGTCGCTGACGTCGAGGGTGGTCGCACCGCGCAGGTCCACCTTCGCCAACCGCGCATTGCGTAGCGACAGCCGGACCAGCGCCGAGCCGGGCACCGTGAGGTCGGTCAGCGTGGCGTCGGCGAAATCGCAGTCGCGCAGCACACAGTCGACGAAGGAAACGTCGCGCAACTGTGCGCCGCGGAAGTTGACCGAGTCGAATTTGCAGCCTTCGAAGCGCACCCGGCGCAGGTTCGCACCCGCCATATCGACACCGGACATCGCGCCCGACACCACCTCGCCGTCCAGCCAGGCGGTGTCGGCCAGCTCGGTGCCCACCCAGCGGACATGGCGCAGCCACACATCGCTGAAGCGGGTGTAGCGCAGGCTTCCCCGGGTGATGGCGACCGAGGTGAACACCGACTCGCTGAATCGGGCGTGCCGTACGTCGGGATCGTCCAGTTCGCCACCGTCCACCCGGACACAGTCGTAATCGCCCTCCGCCTCGAGATCGCCTTCCGGAGCGGTGAGGTACCGCGCGTAGGGCAGGTCGTCGAGTTCGCGCGCCATGCGCTCCTCCATTTCGTCGCGACGATCGGTTCAGGTCGAGTATTCCGGTGCTCCATGACAAGTTCGGTGACGCCGTTCAGACCGCGATCACGTACAGGCGGGCGCAGCGAATAAGCAGGTTGCTGGGGCCTGAACCTTTCGGAACCCGTACGCTGCCGGTACGAGCGCCATCAATCGCGAACGGGGGGCACCAGATGATCGTGAACAGGTGGACGGGTGTCGAGGTCCGAGCACTGCGCGTGCAGGCACTGCGCCGTAGTCAGCGTGAGTTTGCCGAAATGACCGGGTTCTCGGAGGCTGTCGTCCGGAAGTGGGAGCGCCGAGGCGCGACCATCAGCTTGGCTGGCGAATTCGCTGCTGGGATGGACACGCTGCTTCGGCATCTCGACGACGAGCAGGCGGCCCGTTTCCGTACAGCGCTCCGCATCGATCCGTCCGTTACCGTCGGTGCCGACTACTCAGCTGCGGCTGTAGAGGCTCGGATCTCGGATCTACGTCGAGCGCTCGACGCTCACGACGTGCCGGATGACGGCCCGATACGGTCGGTCGAGCTTCTGCGCAACGCCGTCACCGCCGCGGTAAATGACCGTCTGAATTCCAACTACCTTCGTCTCGCCTGCGAACTTCCCGGGCTGCTCGGGGAACTCCATCGCGCTCGCCTTGTTCGTCCTGAGGTAGAAGTCGATCGCCTTCTCGTGCAAGCCTATCGCGCAGCGGATGCCATTGCCGACAAGTACGGCTATTACGACTTGTCGGCCCGAATCATCACGATGATGCAAGATACGGCAGCCAGAACTGGCGACGAATTGCTCGGTGCTGCGACAACATATAGGCCGGCGTCCGTGCGCATACATCAGGTATCACTCGGCGTGGAGATGGGCGATGCTGGTGCGGCACTCGCGGCGGCTTGCGACTGGGCACCGTCCGGTCAGGTACCGGCAGAACGACGATCTCACTTCTATATCGACGTGGCCCGTGCGCACATGTTGGCAAGGCAGCGCGATAACGTGCTCGGCGCACTCTATGAAGCTCAATCAATTGCACCGCAGCACACGGGTAGTCACCCGTTGGTGAAGGAGCTGCTGACACTTCTCTAACCTTGCTGATCCAAGAGTTCGACCAGCTCGTTTAGGGAATCAACCACCCAATCCGCGATTCCGTGCCGACTCACCTCGTCAGCCCACAGGTGGCCCCACGGCCCTCGGCGGATAAGTGCGCATCTCAACCCGGCTGCGCGGGCCGCGACGATGTCGTTGTCTCGATGATCGCCGACGTACACGATTTCCTTGCGTACTCCAAGCGCAAATCCTGCGACGCGGTCGAAGAAGGCGCTGTCGGGCTTTGCGACACCCCATTCTCCCGACGTGGCAATGCCATCACATGGCAGTTCCAGTGCCCGCAACAATGACGCGGCTCGCACCGTTTGATTCCCCGCGATGCCAACCCACACTCCGCGTTCTCGGAGAGCCGACAGTGCCGGACGCACGTCCGGATACAGGTCTTGTTCCTGAATATTCTCGCCGCGTCCAGCATCTTCTCGGAGCTGCCGCTCGCGCTCCAGGTCAAATCCTGGTTGGAAGTACTGGAAGGTCTCAGCGTTGTTGCGGCCTGCAGCTGTCACCGCGCCGAGTACTGCCGAGAAGGTGTGACGCGGTACGCCGATCCAGTCCGCCCATGCACCGAACTCCCGCGTGTCGTCCAGCAACGTTTCACCCACGTCGAAAACCATGGACCGAATCAAGCAGATCTCCCAGCTAGGATCGACAGCGCTACGACTGAATGTCAGTCTACGGACTCAGCTCAGGCGCTGCGCGAACCTTCCAGCAGGGCTGGTTCGTCCGATTCGCGCGATCAGCGCAGGGTACGGATCCAGCGGCGGGTGTCGGCCGGATCGATGACGTCGTCGATTTCCAGGACCGTCGCGGCGGTGAGCGCTTTGCCGTTGGCGTAGGCGAGCTGGACCAGGTTGTCGAACGCCTCCTGACGCTTGTCCGGATCGTCGATGGCGGCCAGTTCCTTGGCGAACCCGAGACGCACTGCGCCCTCCAGACCCATGCCGCCGATCTCCCCGGTGGGCCAGGCGACGACGAACCGCGGCGCACGGAATGAGCCCGCGGCCATGGCTTGGGCGCCGAGGCCGTAGCCCTTGCGCACGATGACGGTCCCCAGCGGCACCGACAGCGCGGCGGAGTCGATGAACAGCCGGCTGAACTTCGTGACCGTGCCGTCCTTCTCCGCGTCCGGCCCGACCATGAAACCCGGTGTGTCGCAGAGCGATACGATGGGCAGGCAGTGGGCGTCGCACAGGCGCAGGAACATGCTGAGCTTATCGGCTGCCGGTGCGTCGATGGCGCCGCCGTGATGGTGGCAGTTGTTGGCGACGAGGCCGAACGGCCGTCCTTCGACGCGGATCAGCGCGGTGACCATCCCCACCGCCCAGTCGCGGCGCAACTCCAGCACCGACCCGACATCCGCGACGGCCTCGATCGCGGCGCGAATGTCGAACGCGCGCAGGCGGTTCTCGGGGACCACATGCCGCGCCAGCCGCGGGTCCGGCGCGGTCCAGTCCTCGATCGCTCCCTGGAAGTAGGCGAGGTAGCGGCGGGCGATGGCGACCGCTTCGGCCTCGTCGGCCGCGACCACGTGCACGACACCGTTGCGGCGTTGCACGTCGATCGGCCCGATGTCCTCCGGGGCGTACACGCCGAGCCCGCCGCCCTCGATCATGGCGGGACCACCCATGCCGATATTCGCGTCCGGGGTGGCGATCACGACGTCGCACATGCCCAGCAAGGCGGCGTTGCCCGCGAAGCATCGTCCGGACACGATGCCGATCAACGGAACCCGGCCCGACAACGCACCCATCGCGCGGAACGTGGTGACATCCAGTCCGGAGATACCGGGGTAGTCGGTGTCGCCCGGTCGACCGCCACCGCCCTCGGTGAAGAAGACCACCGGAAGGCGCTGCTCGCGAGCCAGTTCCAGCATGCGGTCGGTCTTGGCGTGATTGCGCATGCCCTGGGTGCCCGCCAGCACCGTGTAGTCGTAGGACAGCACGACCGCGCGCGATCGGCCGGGACCGAACGGCTCGGCGTTGACGGTGGCGACGCCCGCGACCAGCCCGTCGGCGGGGGTGTTCGCGATCAGGTCCTCTTGGCTGCGCCGCAGGCGCTGCGCGGCGACCGCGAGCGCCCCGTACTCGACGAAGCTGTCCGCGTCCACCAGGTCGGCGATGTTCTCGCGCGCCGTCCGCCGCCCGAGCCGATGGCGTTTCGCGACCGCCTCGGGCCGGGATTCGTCCGAGCCGACGCGGTGGCGGGCGCGGACCTCGGCGAGATCGGCGCGCACGGCATCCAGATCGACCACTGCCACGTCGGCATCCTCGCCGTCATGATCGGCGGCGACGAAGGTCAGCAGTGGCGCGTGCGGGTCGACGACCGCTCCCGCCGCCACGACGTGGCGGCGCACGCACAACGCTTCTTCTGCTCGCACGACATGCTGCATCTTCATGGCCTCCAGCACCGCGACCTCGCCACCGGCGGCCACGACGGCGCCGGGCTCAGCAAGAGTCACCACGGTGCCGCCCATCGGCGACAGCACCGCCTGCTCGTCGTCGGCCAGTGTCACCGCCTGAACCTCGACATCCAGGACGGGTGCGGACGGCTGCGCGGCGCTCGCGAAATCGTCGGCGCGCCGGACCAATTCATCGACGTGCCGCTCGAACCACGCAGTCGGCACCACGCCACCCTCGGCCAGTTCCGCCAGCACCGCGCGCAGCAGGGCGACGTTGGTGTCGACACCGGTCACGGCGATCTCGGCCAACGCGTCCGCGCAGCGGCGCAACGCGGCGGGATAGGACGGGCCGGACGCGATGATCTTGGCCAGCAGCGAGTCGAAATGCGCACCTTGCCGCATCCCGGCGAACACGGCCGTGTCGACGCGCACGCCGCTGCCGGTCGGTGCCGTGAAATGGGTGATGGTGCCGGTTCGCGGTAGCACGTCACCGCCCGCCGTGACGGTCTCGGCGTTCACTCGCGCCTGCACCGCGTAGCCACGTGCCGCGCCGGGGTCGGACAGCCTCAGATCGGCCAACGTCCGGCCCCGCGCGAGATCGCACTGCACCGCGACCAGATCCATTCCGGTGACCGCTTCGGTCACGGTGTGCTCGACCTGCAGCCGTGGATTGACCTCCAGGAACCACGCTTCGTCGCCACGCACAAGGAACTCGACGGTGAGTACGCCGCGACACCCGACGGTTTCGGCGATCCGAACGGCCCACTGATGCAACCGATCTCGCAGCATCGCGGCGAGCTCGGGAGCGGGCGCCACCTCGAGAAGTTTCTGCTGCCGACGCTGCACGCTGCAGTCGCGGTCGCCGACGCCGGCCGCCCGTCCGCCGTCCGCGACGATCTGCACCTCGATGTGGCGGGCGTCGGTGACCAGCGCTTCCGCGTAGACCGCGTCGTCGCCGAATCCGGCCAGCGCCTCGGCTCGGCACTGCGCGAAGGCTTGCGGCAGCGACGCCGCGTCCCGGACCACGCGCATCCCACGCCCGCCGCCGCCCGCGGCGGCCTTCACCATCACGCCTCCGGGGTATGCGGTGAGCAGCGCCGCGATTTCCGCGATTTCCGCACCCCGACGGGTCGCGGGGATGACCGGGACACCGGCGCTCTCGGCCGCGGCCCGGGCGGCGGTCTTGTCGCCGAAAACGCGAAGTGCCTCGGGCGCCGGTCCCACGAACACGAGGTCGGCAGCGGTGCATGCGCTCGCGAATTCCGCGCTCTCGCTGAGGAATCCGTAGCCGGGGTGGACCAGTGCGCCCGGTCCCGCCTTCCTCGCCGCCGCGACGACCGCCGCCACGTCCAGATAGGCGGCGGCTCCGGCACCCGGCAACACCACGGCGTCGTCGGCCAGGCGGACGTGCAGCGCGTCCTGTTCCTCGGCGGTGTGCACCGCCAGGGTTCGCCAGCCACGCTCCCGGGCGGTGCGCAGAATCCGGACCGCCACCTCTCCCCTGTTCACCACGACCACGTGCATGCGGCCAGTGTTATTGACGTTGACGTCAACGTCAATCCCGACGACGATGGTGCTCGTGACCCAGTCCACTTGGTCGGTGCGCGCCGCCCGGGAGCGTTCGCATACCTCCCGGCACCGCGACCTGCTCGACGCCGCGGCGCGGGTATTCGCCGAACGCGGCTACGACAACACCACTGTCGCGGCGATCACCGCGGAGGCGGGCGTCTCCCGCGCGACGATGTATGTCTATTTCGCCTCCAAGGAGGAGATCTTCCTCGCGCTGGCCGCGCGGGTGCGGGACGACTTCCTCGCCGCCCAAGAGCCGGACATCGAAGACGACGACCCGCGAGCGATGTTGCGCGCCACCATCGCCGCGTCCGCCGCCGCGGTCGCCGCGGCGGGACCGCTGTTGCGCCTGATCGACGAGCGCGGCGCGGTGGACCCGGAGGTCGCGGCGCTGTCCGAGGAGATCACCGAACGCCCGATCCTCCGCTTCACCCGTTACCTGCAACGCCAGCTGGAAGCGGGCCGCATCGCCCCGGTGGCGGCGCCGCGCATGATCGCCGAAACCGTCGGCTACGCGCTCACCGCGGGCATCCTCGCCCGACGCACCGCCGACGAACGCAGCCGCGCCGAATATCGCGACGCGATCGGAACGGTCGCCGAAACGCTGCTGGGCCTATAGTCACGACTCCCGCGAACCGGTCTACGCGAGCTGACTGCGGTAGCGGCGGGCACCTCGTCGTGCGCGCCGCCGCGCCGAAACGCCGAGCCGCGCTCAGGCGCTGCGCGAACCCTCCAGCGGAGGCGCAGTGGTCGGCGACTTCTCGGCCTTGGTGAAGGTGAGCACCCCGTCCTCGAGCGCACCTTTGCGCAGCAGCTTGCGGTCGCGGAAGTAGTTGTTGATCACCTGCCACGGGCCGTTGGTGCCCTGCCGCGGCATCACCGCGTCGCCGCGCTTGATATAGCCGGAGGTCAGCGCACCGCCCATGACCGAATCCGATCCACGGTCGCCGTCGCGGGCGATGGCCTCGACCCGGGTGAATCCATTGGCCTTCATGTGATTGAGCACGCGGCAGAAGTACTGGGCCGCGAGGTCGGCCTTCAGCGTCCAGGAGGCGTTGGTGTAGCCGAGCACCATCATCGCGTTCGGTACGCCGTCGAGCAGCGCACCCTTGTACACCACCCGGTCGCGGGTGACCACCGGCTCGCCGTCGATCTCCAGGCTCATGCCACCGAGCATCTGCATGCTCAGCCCGGTAGCGCTGATCACCAGGTCCGCAGGTAGCTCCTCGCCGGAAACCAGGCGGATGCCCGTCTCGGTGAACGTCTCGATGCGGTCGGTGGCGATGGACGCCTTGCCGCTGCGCAGCACCTTGAACAGGTCGCCGTTGGGCACCACGCACAGGCGCTGGTCCCACGGGTTGTAGCTCGGCGTGAAATGGCGCATGTCGACATCCGCCCCCACCTGCATGCGCACGGCGCCGAGCAGCAGCTTCTTGGCCGCCTCCGGATTGGTGCGGGAGAGCTGGAAGCTGGCGCGCTGCAACGCGATATTGCGGGCGCGTCCCATCTGGTAGACGAGCTTCGCGGGCACTTTGGCCAGTTTCATACCGACCGCGACCGGATCGTCGGCGGGCAGCGGGGCGATGTAGGTCGGCGAGCGTTGCAGCATGGTGACGTGCGCGGCCGCGTCGCTCATCGCGGGGATCAGCGTGATCGCGGTGGCGCCCGAGCCGATCACCACCACCCGCTTGCCGGCGTAGTCCAGATCCTCGGGCCAGTGCTGCGGATGCACGATCTGGCCGCCGAAGTTCTCCTCGCCCGGGAAACTCGGACGGTAGCCATTGTCGTAGTCGTAGTAGCCGGTGCAGCCGACGAGGAAGTTACTGGTGTAGCTCTCGGTCTCCCCGGTTCGCTCGTCCAGAGCCTCGACCGTCCAAGTGGACGTCGTGCTCGACCAGCGGGCGGTGGTCACCTTGCGGCCGAACCGGATGTGCTCGGTGACGCCGTACTCGGCGGCGGTCTCCTCGATGTACTGCCGGATGTGCGGCCCGTCGGCGAGCACCTTCGTGCCGTGCCACGGGCGGAAGCCATAGCCGAACGTGTACATGTCCGAGTCGGAGCGAATGCCGGGATAGCGAAACAGGTCCCAGGTGCCGCCGATGGCGGTTCTGCGCTCCAGGATCGCGTAACTGCGCCCGGTCTTCTCCATGGTGAGATGACAGGCCATGCCGATTCCGGACAGCCCAGCGCCGATGATCAATACGTCGACATGCCGCGTCATTGAGGTACTCGTTTCGTTCGATCAGCCCGCACACCGTTGAGCGCACGCGTGCTGAGCCAAGGGTACGTGTTATTCGTGGTTACGTCTAGTCACGAATCAGCACACGGACGCCCGAATAGAAACCGGCCTGGTCGCAAACCGTGACCCGCGGCCGCCCAGCGCCCAGAATGGATCACTGCGGCGCGCCCACCAGGCGCACCGCCACCTTCCAGCGACACTCCCACGGCAGGCTGCTGCTGAACGTGGTGCCGTCGCGGCACGGGGTCGCCGTAGTATCGGCCGAATTTCGGGCGGATATCAGGTGTGACCGGAGTACGCCGGGAAGGGGCAATGGCTGGCTAGACATGTGGATTCTGGTTCCAGATGAATTTGAGCGTCACAGTGTGGCTTGAGGGCTCTGGATCCAGACGAAAAGTGGCGTCACTCGGGTGGGGGCAGGGGATGTGTCGTTGTTCCGAGCGATGGGTTGGAAGGTGGTCTGGTGAGGGCCGGGTCAGTAGTCGGCGAGCGGCAGTTCGTCGCTGGAGACGCCACCGAGCAGGATTTGGAACCGTTCGAGGTGGCAGCACAGCTCGTGGAGAGTGAAGCCGGGCGCACCGACGAACTCAATGAACGCGGCAGTGACTCCAGCGCCCGCGCGTTGGAAAGTCTTGGGGGAACCCGAGCATCTCGGCCAACTCTGCGGCGTTGGGGGCATTGAGGTGAAATGCGTTGTCCGCCATGGAGCCAACAAAGCACCAAGTGCGTGCCGGTTGCGGTGAGATCATCGAAGCAGCTGGCTCGAACAGCGCCCCGGTGATGGCCGTTAGCGGCTTCACCGGGGCGAATTCAGGGCCGGTCGTTACGAGGTTGCGACGGGGCCGTCGGCCCAGAAGTCGCGGGCCAGACCGCGACGCTCGCGCCACAGGGCGGACTTGTCGCGGAAACCGGTGACGCCTCGGCCACGATCGGCGTCGGTGACCTGCCAGACGCCGTTGACCGCGCCGGTGAGTCCCGCTGAGAGCTTCTCGAACGCCTGCGCTGTCTTGAGGTCGGCTTCGGCACCGTTGTCGATGATGAACTTCAGCTGACGCGCGGCCTGCTGATTCTTGCTCAGCAGGACAGTGACCAACCGCTCCACCTCAGCGTCGAGGTCTTTGTCGGCTACGACCCTGTTCCACAGGGTGAGTTCGGCTGCGCGGGAGGCCGGATGCAGGGCACCGAGAAGATTGATCTCCTTGGTGAGGCGCCGACCGATGAGCCTGGTCATGCGGGTAGTGCCGCCCCAGCCGGGAGTGATGCCCACATCCACCTCTGGCATTCCCCATTTCGCGCTCTCGGCAGCCACGACGAAATCGCAGGCCATGGTGATCTCCAGGCCGCCGCCGACCGCGAAGCCATCCACCCGCGCCACGGTTAGTTTGTCCAGAGCGGCGAGAGTGTCGGCCATGTGCTGGTAGCCGGCGACACGTCGCATGATCTCGTTCGCGTTGCCCCACCGGTGCATCTCGGTGATGTCGTCCCCGGCGCAGAATGTCCCGCCCGCCCCCGCGATTACCAGCACCTTGATCGTTGCGCTGTCGCGCACGGTCTCGAGGGCGTGAATGAACTCATCGGACAGCTGTATCGACAACGCATTACGTGCCTGTGGGCGATTGAGCGTGATCGTGGCGACCGGACCGTCCGTATCGAAGATCAACTGCTCATACGGTGGTGCGACACCGTGCGCAGACGGTGGCGATGCAGGTACCTGACTGGCTGTGGTCATGCGAACCCCTTCGCTTTGGTAGGTATCGAATTGCTACCTACAGCTAACCATGAGTAGGTATCGAAACGCAACCATGTAGTGTGGGGGCATGCAGACATCGGTACCGCAGCGGCGTGATTCGGTCGCCGCAGCATTGGACGAGGTCGGGGACCGATGGACATTCCTGGTGTTGCGCGAGTGTTTCTTCGGGGTGCGGCGTTTCGCCGATTTCCAGCGCAATACCGGGGCGGCGAAGACGATCGTGTCGGATCGGCTCGGCAAGCTAGTCGATCACGGGATCCTCGAACGGCGCCGCTACAGCGACCGGCCACCGCGGGAGGAATACCGGTTGACCGAGAAGGGCCGCGACCTCTACGGAGTAACTGTCGCCTTGATGCGATGGGGAGACCGCTGGGTCGTCGACCGGCCACCGCTGATACTCACCCACACTGCCGACGGTGGAGCAGTCGAACAGGTACTGCGCTGCACCCACTGCGGAGATCACCTGATCGCCAGCGATATCGCCTACGAAAACGGCGATCCGGAGATAGCCGACGATCAGGATTCCGAAACGGCATGACCCTGCGAGGGCTGCACATGCGATAGCCGCAGCCCGCGAAGAACGTGCTCTAGTATGGGGTCGCCGACTGGTCGAATTTCGGGCGGATACGGCGTAGCTGCTGGTCAGTGGGTGCGGGAAGTGCCGGGGCCGATGAGGCTGGTCAGTTCGCGCATGGCCTGGGGTGAGGGTTTGAAGTAGCGGCGCAGGTTCTCGGCCTTGCGGTGACGTGACTTGGCCATTAGTTCGAGCAGGCTCGCGCCGGATTCGCCGAGGTGCGTCAGGCCCGAGTGCCGGAGTTCGTGCAGATCCCATCCGGTGCCGGGCTCGTCGGTGGCGGTGGCGGCGTCGAGTAGATCGCGGGCTTGGTCGTAGGACAGCCGTGCGCGTCCGGTGTCGGGGCACAGGTCGCGGTCGGCGAGGTATTTTCCGGGCCCGGGCCGGCGGTGGGTGATGAACACCGGTCCGTGGGTGCGGCCACGGATCAACCGGGGCAGCAGCCGGGCGGTGCCGGCGTCCCAGTACACGGTTTCCAGGACGTGTTCGTGGTGGGTGGCGCCGCGGCGGCGGGTGCGAGGCTTGGCCCCCTTGGACTTCACCCGGGCGCACCGGCCCGCCAGGTCGAGGTCTTCGATGTTGAGCTGGAGCAGTTCCTCTGTGCGAGCGCAGGTTTCATACAGCATCCGCCACAGTGTCTTCTCTCGCAGATGGATCTCGCGGCGGGAGATGAGCCGGTCGATCGTGGTCCGCGAGCGCACTGGTGTCTCGGAGTCCGGCGGGGTCGATCGCGTGGCCGACGCCGGGACCGCGGGGGCGTGCCCGCCTTGCTCGCGACACCAGGCCAACCACTTGGACACGGCCGCGCGGCGGGCGTTCCAGGTGTTGACCGCCGCACTGCCCCACAGTGTTTCGAGGGCTGCGCCGATCTCGTCGTCGGTGACCGAGTCCAGGGCCCGGCTGGGGCCGGGCAGTCCGTCCGGATCGCGGCCGTCGAGCTGGTCGACGGTTTTGACGACCGCGATGCCGTAGGCGCGGCGGGTGTTGCCGGGCCCGATGGTGTCCAGGAACGCCTCGCCAGATCCTCGCAGAGTGCGGGGCGCGGCGGTGTGGATCCGGGTCACAGTTGCCGCCATCGATGCCACCTCTCCGCTCCGCCCCGGATAACGGGGCCGGGTCGTGTCGTCGCCGTGACGGCATCGCCGCAGGCGGTCTCTGATGATACCCCGGATAACAGGCCGTTATCACGGGTTACCCATGCCCGCGGCGTTCACTCACCCGCGCGGAGGTATCGCCGGTAAGCCCTGCCGTCATGCCGGGGAGGTTTCGGTGCGGGAGAGGGCTCGTTGCAGCAGGTTCTGAAGCATGTCCTGTTCGGGCTGGGTCAGCCCGGTGATGAGTGGTTGCTCGTTCAGGATTTTCAATAGTTTTTCCCGGAGCGCAGCGCCTTCGGGGGTGAGGGCGAGCTGTTTGGCTCGACGGTCGGTGGGGTGGGGGTGCCGTTCGAGCAGTTGCAGGGCTTCGAGTTTGTCGATGATGACGGTGGCATTGGAGGGTTCGCAAGTCAGCCGCGCGGCGAGTTCGCGCTGGGTCATCGGACCGGTCAGCTCGCGCAGGGCAGTGGCTTGGGCGACGGTGAGACCGAGTGGGGTCACCCACTCGCGCATGCGCGCATTGTTCTGCAAGTCCAGCTCGTGGATCAATTTACCCAGCTCCCACTGCGCCGCCGCGTGTGAATCCGACATCGTCATGCATCCCACACTAGCAAAGTACTTCAAGCCATGATATACATGGTTTACATCATTCAAGCCATAACAATATGCAGCGTGCATGCGACACCTCGAGGAGTGGAGCCCTGTGGACCTGAATCTCACCGACAAGACCGCCGTGGTCACCGGCGCCGGCCGCGGTATCGGACTGGCCACCGTCCGCACCCTGATCAACGAAGGCATCCGGGTCGTGGGCGCCGCACGCACCATCACACCCGAACTGAAAGACACAGGCGCACACACGGTTTCGGCTGACCTGAGCACCGCCGACGGAGTCTCCGCCCTCATCGAGGCTGCTCTGACCGAATTGGGCGGCATCGACCTGCTTGTCAACAACGTGGGAGGCGGGGAGGCCACCTTCGGGTTCCTCAACAGCAACGACGCCGAGTGGACCAGCGTGTTCGACCTCAACGTGCTCAGCGCGGTCCGCACCACCCGCTCGGCCTTGCCCAGCCTCATCGAACGCCGGGGAGTGATCGTCAACATCTCCTCCACCACGGCCCGGATGCCCGCGAACGCCCCGGCCTCCTATAGTGCGGCCAAGGCGGCCCTCACCGCGCTCGGTAAATCCCTGGCCGAGGAATTCGGCCCTCGGGGGGTCCGGGTGAACACCATTTCCCCCGGTCTGGTCCGCACCTCCGTCTACGAAGGCCCGGCTGCCGCGGCCGGTCAGAACCTGGACGAGTTCGTCCAACAGATCGTGAAATCCCAAAACATCACGACCGACCGGATGACCGAGGCCGAGGAAGTGGCGACTTTGATTGCGTTCCTGTTATCCGATGTCGCAGCGAATATCACCGGTGCCGATTACGTCATCGACGGCGGTGGTGTGAAAACGGTCTGAACTGCAAGCATTCCGACGAATTGCGATCAACTCTCGGCCAATCCGGCTTGCATGCCGGTCGAGCTCGGTACTGCCGAGGGCTGCTGTCTCCTCACCCTAGGCGACAGCAGGATCAGCTAAACCCCCGATGGTATCGGTCCTGCTCAATACCTACGTCATCAACGTAAAGGAGTTCACTCATGAAACCGTTCACGTTCAAGGCCACGACCCATTCGACCGCGCCGGCGAGTATCGGTAAGCCGGTCGGCTCGGCGGTGATGGAGGCGGTGATCGACGAGCCGGGGCCGGTCGAGGTCGACACAGTCGGCACGGATTGGGAAGCCAACCTGTCGGGATTGCTCAATCTGAAACATCCCAAAGCCGTTGCGGCGGGACTGAAGGAACGCAAAGAGCCGATCAAGATCTACACCCATGTCGTCCGGCATCCCGCGCACGGCTTCTTCCTGGTCGACACCGGCGTATCTCAGCGGCTGGTGGAGGATCCGACCGGCGTGGGGGTCGGATTCATGTTGAAGAAATACGGAGGCATCGACAAGATGAACCCCCGGCCGAGTACTGCACAGGTCATCGAAGCGCAGGGAGTTCCCCTTGCCGGGGTTTTCATGACCCATCTGCATCTCGATCACGTCTCCGGGTTTCCCGACATTCCACTGGATGTCCCGGTCTACACCGGCGCCGATGAAGCCGAAGCCAGACTGTTTTTGAATGCGGTCGCCCAGGGAACGAACAATCACCTCCTGGAGGGAAGGCCGCCGCTTCAGGAACTTCAGTTCGAGAGAGACCCGGACGGGAAACTCGCAGGAGTCAACGATGTCTTCGGCGACGGCTCGTTCTTCGCGATCCTGACCCCGGGACACACCATCGGACATCTCTCGTTCCTGGCCCGCACACCGGACGGTGCGGTACTCATGACCGGCGATGTGTCCCATACCCGTTGGGGTTGGGAGAACGACGTCGAGCCGGGAACTTTCTTGGCCGAGCGCGATGCCAGTCGTGAAAGCCTGCTCGCCTTGAAGGCACTGAGTAAGCGCCACCCGAAGATGGACGTGCGATTGGGCCATCAGGCCTGAACCCGGATACATCGCGATATGGCCGCCGTGGCGGCGGACAGATCCAGCATTTCAACCCACAATCATGGAGGACAGACACATGTCTAAAGTCGTCGGGCCCGCCGAGCGCACTATTGACGCTCCCGCGGACGAGGTCTACCGGTACCTGGCGGACATGCAACTTCACTCTCGGTTCCTGCCGCGCCCCTTCTACGACTTCCAAGTCGAGAAGGGCGGCGTGGGTGCAGGCAGCGTCGTCCGATTCAAGATCGACTTTGCCGGCGGCGTCCGGGAGCTCCGGATGCAGGTCACCGAGCCGGAGTCGGGCCGAACCCTGGTCCAAACTGACACAGGCGGCTCCGGCCTCGTCACAACGTTCACCGTGACCCCGCAAGGCAAGCAGACGCTGGTGAACATCACCTCCAGTTTCAACGGCGAGACCGGCGTCGCCGGCTTCGTCGAGGGGATCATCGCGCCGCGCAGGTTGCACCACATCTACGTCAAGGAACTCGCCCGCCTCGACGACTACGCCCGCGAGCAGCGCGTCGATCGGTAGGACATCAGCCCTGGGCGAAACACAACCCCGGATTCGCAGATCGAGAAGAGAAGGAGAGAATGACCATGACCGATACCTTGGAAGATGTAGCCGACCGGATGGCCATCACCGAACTGGTCCACCGTTACGCCCGACATGTCCATCAACACGATCGCCGCGATACCGAGATGATGGCCTCCTGCTTCACCAAGGACGCGGTGATGGAGTTCGACGGAGGGGTTTCTCGGCGAGTGAGCGAGCTCGGACTGACAGGCCCCAATGATCCCGTGATCCTGCGGAAGGTGGATGGGCTCGACCGGGTCGATCTTTCCACCACTGCCGCGACCAATGTGAGTGTCGAACTGCATGGTGACACCGCCACGGTCGAGAACATGGCGGTGACCACCCTCGTCGGCGAGCGCGACGGCGTCCCGGCAATGCGCGTGCGGGGCCTGCGTTTCTATGACGAGGTGGTCCGTCGCAATGGGGAATGGAAATTCGCCCGTCGCCGTCACAGTCTGTTGTGGGCGTTTGCGCCGACGCCGACCGGCGCGGGCGAGTAGTAACGCTTCTTCACCGCTCCCCGAGCCGAATTTCGATGCGGGCCAGTGTATTCCGGCTCGTTCACCGGCATCATCGGATGCCTGCCGTGAGCACAGCCCCTTCACGCGCATCACGGCCCTGCAGGCGAGCCTACGTGATCGTGCTCGTCCAATCCCCACGATGTGTTTCACCGTGAAAACGACGACAGAATGTCGGCCACCGGAATTGGTTGGCCTGCATCGCATTTGGAGCTAATCATGACAGACATCAAGCCCAGCCTCGGCCGGTTCGGCGTATTCGTACCACAGATGACCCCCGACCAAGCGAAAGACATCGAGGCGCTGGGCTACGGCGCAGTCTGGGTGGCCGGGTCACCGCCTGCCGAGCTGGACTGGGTGGAACCGATCCTGGAGAACACCACCACGCTGCAGGTGGCGACGGGTGTCGTCAACATCTGGAGCGCGGAGGTGGGACTGGTCGCCGAGTCGTTTCATCGAATCGAGAAGGCCTATCCCGGGCGCTTTCTGCTCGGTATCGGCGTCGGCCACCCCGAGGCGGACCAGGAATTCCGCAAGCCTGTCGACGCGGTCGATGACTACCTCGACAAGCTCGACGAATACGCAGTACCGAAGGGGCGCCGCGTGCTCGCTGCGATGGGACCCAAAATGCTCGAGCTGTCCGCGAGCCGCACGGCTGGTACGCATCCGGCCAACACCACACCCGAACACACCGCACAGGCGCGTCAATCGCTCGGCCCCGACGCGTTCATCGCACCCGCACACAAGGTTGTGTTGAGCACCGACGGGGAGAAAGCCCGCGCAGTCGGCCGCAATGCACTCGATATTTACCTCGGCCTGAAGATTTACCTCAACAGTTTGAAGCGACTCGGCTTCACCGACACCGACCTCACCAAGCCCGGCAGCGACCGTCTCGTTGATGCACTCATCTTCCACGGCAGCGCTGAGGCGGTCGCGAGTCGGCTGACAGAGCACCTCGACGCCGGCGCCGACCATGTGCCTGTGCAAGTGCTCACCGAACCTGCAAACCTCGTCGCGGCCCTCGCCGAATTGGCCGGACCGCTCGGCCTGAGGTAGGTGGACGCCAGGTCGCGGTCAGCCGGGGTGGGTATCGGAACGTTGTACGGACACTTCCCGACCCGCCGCGCACTGATCGCCGCACTACTGACCGACCGCAACGATGCGCTGTTCGCCGAGGGTGACCGGCTGCTCGAAAGCCCGGCCGACGCCGACACCATCAAGACGTGGATCCGTAACGTCGTCGAGCACGCCGCCACCTACCGAGGTCTGGCGGCCGTGCTTGCCGACAGCCTCGACGACAACGCCAGCGAACTGCACGAGTCGTGCCTGCGCTTGAACCAGATCGGCGAACAACTCCTCGAGCACGCCATCCGGTCGGCAGCCATCGGACCCGATGTCACCGCCGCTGACCTGTTCACCCTTATCAACGCCGCAGCTTGGACTTGTGAGCACGGCGGCCAGAGCAAGCACATCGCCTGATCGCCATGACCGTCGACGGCATGCGCACGCACAACCCCTGGCCGAGGTCAGAATAGGGTGTCGCGGACGCGTAACGGCCGGTAGCCGGTCGGGCCCAGCTGGGCGAGTTCGGCGTCGATGTCGACCTCGATCGCGCCGAAGAAGTTGATGTTCTCGCTGTGCGCCGGACTGATGTGCGCCAGGACATCGTCATCGATCCGGCGTCCGGCTCGGCGCATCTGATCGACGGCGAGCCCGTAATACTCTGTGGTCCAGGCGATCACAGCATTGGTGGCCAGGGTCAGGGACCAGGCTTGCTCGGTTTGGTCATCGAGCTGGCGGGCGCGGATCATGCCCTCGTGCGCGTACAGCAGGTCCCGCCGGAGAGCGTGGAGGGATTCGCCCTTGTTGAGCTGGCGGGAGATCTTGCGCCGGTAGTCCGGGTCCGACAGGTAGCGGGCGGCGTAGACGGTACGGCGCAGGGCCCCGTACTCCTTGAGCGCGGTGGCGAGGGTGTTCTGGCGCCCGGAGGCGGACAGCTTGCCGACCAGAAGCGAGGCGGTGTCGTGCCCGAACTTCAGCGATCCCGCCAGCCGCAGCAGATCGTCCCAGTGCTCGGCGATCAGCTCGAGGTTGGCCCGCCGCGCCATCAGCGGTCCGGCGTGCGGGAACCGAGCCTCGGTGTCGCGGCGGGGGCCGGGCCGGTACAGGGTGATCTTCCCCAGATCCCGGATCCGGAGCGAGAGCTGCATACCGAGCAGGTCGAACAGCCCGAAATTCACCAGGGTCACGCCGTGAGTATCTGTTGCGTGTTCGGTGATCGGCAGATCCGTTGCGTTGCCAAGGATTTCATCCAGCACGTAGTGCGCTTCGCGTTTCGTGGCAACGATGATCTTCGTGCCGTACGTGGCGTGCTGATCGGTGACATGCGTGTAGGTCGACAGCACCCGGCCGCCGTGGATGACCATCTCCCGGGCCGAGGTCGACTTGCCCCGCACCGGGAACCGCTGCCCATCCGACGACGACAACGTGCCGACACCGAACACCGCGGTCAGCGGCAGCCGCTGGTGGTAGTCGATGATCGCCAGGTTCGCCGCGCGCAGGGTCTCTTCCCGCACATACCATTCCGCTGTCCACGCCAGAATGTCGTAGGAGATGCCGCAGGCTTCGGCCATACGGGTCAAACCGAGGTTCGTCGAGTGCGCCAGCAGCACCGGGATGAGATTGCGTTTGAGTTCCGGGGTGCGGGTCTGCTTGCCCGAGGCGTGAGTGAAACAGTCCAGGTAGCCGGTGCGTTTGTCCAGCTCGATCAGCAGCGACACGATCGGCGCGAACGGCAGCATCTCGGTCAGCTCCGCCTTGAGCGAAACCGCCTCCGCGGGAACGTCTTCGGCGGTCAACGGCGAGATCACCAGATCCCGGGTCTCGTCCAGGCGCACCGGCCCGTCCCCGTCGGCCAGCACCGCCTCCAGCTCACCGATCGTGCAGCTCGTCGGTCACCGCGGCCAGGGCCTCGCCCGGGTCGGAGGGTTTGCCGACCAGGCGGCAGAACTCGGCTCGCTGCGGCGTCCATTGTTCGGCGGTGAGCAGGTAGGCGGCCGGATCGGCGTAGCGGCGCGAGCCCGGCACGTACACGTCCCCACTGCGCAGTCCGTCCCGCAGCCCCAGCAGCACGCACAGCTCCCAGCAGTGCCGATACGCGGTGGCACTGCCCGATTTCCTGGCCTCCTCGAGGTAGCCGCGCCACTTGGCCGGAACGAACCCGTCCGGCGCTTCGTCGAACACCTTGCGGCGGCCGGTGGCGTTCATCTCACGCAGCATGTCCACCGCGATCAGCAACTCCGTCGCCGCGGTCCCACCCGCGAACCGCACCGCCGACAACACCGCCGGAGTGAACTGCCGCAGATAGTTGTACGACGAATCCAACGCGGCCAGATGCCCGTGATCACGCGGAAGCCGCGGCTTGGCCTGCGCGATCGCCGCCCGCAACCGATCCCACCCGATCGCATCGCCGCGGATCAGGCCACCGATCTCCTCATCGCCGATCTGCGGATCGGTGACAATGGCCAGCAGCTCATCGAGGAGGGCTTGACGGTCCTCACCGGATTTGCCGCGCTCGGCCAGCTCCTGTTGCATGCGCCGCTCCGCTTGGCCGAACTTCGCCGAGATCGCCTGATCGAACAGCGCCACCACCTCATCGAGCACGTCGGTGGCCGACTGCGCCAGCACCGTCAGCAGGATCGGATACCGGCGCTGCGGCTCTCGCCGCTCCAAAGCCTGCGGAGTGAGGCGGCGGCCCATCGTGGCCAGGAACCGGCGCCGCTCGGCAGGCAGCACCGACATATCGAGGCGATCCGCGCCCATCCCGCGCAGGAACCCCAGCTTGTCGACCTCGGCCTTCACCGCCTGCGCGGAAGCCTCCACCGGGCCGGTCGATAGCCACCGCAACCGCGATACCCCGAGCGAAGGATCGGTGACCACCAGCGAGTCCAGCTCCGTGCACCGCGCAGGGGTGAACTCGTGCGCGAGCCGGTCGTAAGTCTCGGTCTGGGCCTGATGGCGAGCATGTGCGACTCGTTCCACCACCGTCACCGGGCCCGGCCGGATCACCCGAGCCGAAATCAAATACTCACACGCCAGCCGGAACAGCAGCGTCGGGGAATCGTGCTCCATCGCCCGCGCCAACAGGAACTCGTCCAGCTCCTTCGACTCCAACGGCCCGGCCGGCCGCCAGCCCAGATACTGCGCGGCCAGCCGCACATGCTCGGTGCGGGTCTTGGCACGCTTGCCGTACGAGCCGATCTGGACTGGATCCACCCGAAGCTGCTCTGCGAGCCGGGCCACCGCCACGGGCGGTGCCGTGGTCAACCGGTCCGGAACGAAACCCAGCCACGGCAACGTGCACAACGCAATCGACAGGCCCAACCGATCCGCCGGACCCCGGCCACGGCCCGGATCCACGAACGCCAGATCAGCCGGAGTCAGCGTGAAATACCGGAACAACTCCTCCCGGCTGATCTCCGGGAACCCCCGCAGACGCTCCAACTCCTCGTCCGCGAACACCCGCGTCGCCACGAACCCCAACCTCCAGCACGCTGCCGATCAACCCTCATCGGCAGCCAAGCCAAGCACCAACCACCCGACCCCGCATCCCGAACGCGAAAACCCTGCCCTACCAGCCCACTACGCCATATCCGCCCGAAATTCGGCCGATACTACGGCGACCCCGGCACCCGAATCGAGAGCCTCGATTCGCCGCCGCCACGCCGTTCGCCGTCGTCCAGCAGCTGATGCGACCATGCGCTCGGTGCGTTTCCGCATCGACCGCAACACCCCAGTTAACAGTGCGCCGCTCCCCGCGACGAGAATGGTCTACCGTTCGGCTCACCAGCCGCGACCGACCGATCGTTCTCGTAAGGGAGTCATGACCACCGCATCAGCCCGGCGATGGCGCCGCCGCCTGCCCGACACGACTACCCAGGCAGGCGCGCCCACGCTGGCGCGCAGGCTGGGACGACTCGACCTCACCGCCATGGGCGTCGGCACCATCGTCGGCGCGGGAATCTTCGTGATCACCGGCGTGGCCGCCGCCGAGAAGGCCGGGCCCGCCATCATGCTGTCGTTCGCGCTGGCCGGAACGGTCTGCGTGCTGGTGGCGCTGTGCTACAGCGAACTCGCGGCCATGGTGCCGATCTCCGGCAGCGCCTACACCTACACCTATGCCACGCTCGGCGAAGGGCCGGCGTTCCTGGTCGGCTGGAATCTGCTGCTCGAGTTCGTGATCGCGGGCGCCGCGGTGGCGATCGGCTGGTCCGCGACCACCGTGTCGGCACTGGATTCACTGTTCGGCGTCACCATCCCCCACACCCTCACCGCAGGGCCCAGTGAGGGCGGCGTGGTGAACCTGCCCGCCGTGCTGATCATCGCCGCCGTGGTCGCGGTGCTGGTCGGCGAGGTGACGTTCACCGCGCGCATCACCAAGGCGCTGGTTGGCGTGACCATCGGTGTGCTCATGCTGGTGGTCGCCGTCGGCGCCCCACACGCGGACGTGGGCAACTGGACGCCGTTCGCGCCGTTCGGGATCGGCGGCGTCATCGGCGGCGCGGCGATCGCGTTCTTCGCCTTCCTCGGCTTCGACGTCGTTGCCGCCTCGGCCGAGGAAGCCCGCAACCCGCGCCGCGACGTGCCGTTCGCCATCATCGGCACGGTGCTCATCGCCACCCTGCTCTACTCCCTGGTCAGCGCCGTGCTCACCGGCATGACGCCGTTCGCGACGCTGAACAACAGCGCGCCGATCGCGACCGCGTTCAAGGCGGTGCGCATCGGCTGGATCGGCGACGTCATCGTGATCGCCTCGATCATCGCGCTCACCAAGGGCCTGCTGCTGATCGTCTACGCGCAGGTGCGGCTGATGTTCGCGATGTGCCGCGACCGGCTGCTTCCCTACGGGCTCGCGGCAACCGGAAAGCGCGCGACGCCCGTGCGGCTGACGCTGCTGCTCGGCGCGGTCGGGGCCGTCATCGCCGGTCTGCTGCCGATCGACATCGTGGTCGAGCTGGTGAACATCGGCGCGCTGTCTGCGTTCGCGGTGGTGTGCGTCGGGGTGCTGGTGCTGCGCCGCGTGGAGCCGGATCGTGAACGCCCGTTCCGCACCCCATTCGTCCCGCTGGTGCCGATCCTCGCGCTGATCGGCTGCGTACTGCTCGCAACTACCCTCGAAGGACTGACCTGGGTGCGATTCGGCGTGTGGGTGCTGGTCGGCATCGCGGTCTACGTCGGGTACGGGCGCAAGCGCTCCACGCTCGCGGGGGCCTAGATCTGCGCTGGGTCTGCAGCATCCACGTTGGACGTTGCAGACCCGCCACCCCGCGCATCGAATCCGCGTCAGTCCCACCACAGGCGCCACCACGGTCTCATCAGCGACTCGGCCAGTTCGTCCACCGAATCGCGATCCTGGGTCGCCGCGTCCGGGCAGTACAGGGATACACGATGTCGAGCAACCCTGATTGGGAACACTGCCCCGGCTCGAAAGACATCCCAGACTTAATCTTCTACGATGCTCGGGATACCGGCGACGACAGCCGCGCTACTCACCTCCGGCTGGCTTCCGTCCGCGATCTCCTCCCCGCTGCGCGCCGGAGAATGGCTCGCGGCGGCCCAAGCGGCAGACCGAGAGCTGACCCGCCCGGAGCTGGATGCCACCACACGTGGTCCGCTTGCGCTGATCGGCGCGTACTGCCTCGCGCGGTCCGGGCGACCCCTGGGCGTCCTTCGTGCACGCCTACTCCTGGCCGAGGCGATAGCCCACGGTGTCAGCGACGACATCGGCCTTGCCGAGGCGCTCGCACACGAACCCGCCGTGACCAAGAGTTGGGCACAGGCCGCAGCCTGGGTACGGTCCGACGACGAGAAGCAGACCCAGTGGGCTATCAATTTCTACCTTAAGCTGCTCGTCGAGCATGGTGACGACCCGAGCGGTGACCTGCCGTACACCGCGCTTCAAAGCGTCGGCGCGGAAGCGCTCGTCATTCATGACCACAACAAGCTTCTCGCGATTCCACTGCTGCGCGAGGTAGTTGCCGTGGTTCCCGCTCAGGTGCTGCCGTTCTCACTGCAAACGCTTATTCGTGACGCATGGATCGCGCTCATCGACGCGACGAGTCTGCATGAGCGCCACACCGAAGCGTTGTCGGTCCAAGCAGCGGCTCGAAGGTGGCTGCCGGAATACCTGCTCACCGGACCGCAGGCGTGCCACTTCACCGACCCGATCTCACTACGACCGCCCGACCCCGTCGACGACGACATAGCCGGCCCGGAGCCGTACGCGCTGACCGCGTTGATCGAGTCCGGTCGCCTGCCCGCAGAACTCGCCGCACTCGCCGACCGCGGCTGGGGTTATCTCGCCGAGGACATCGACGCAGCGCTGGCCGCACCCGACCTGGACCCGGACGTGCGTGGTCCGCTCACGCTCGCGGGCGCGTACGCCTACGCCTGCTTCGATTCGCTCATGAGCGGCGACACATACCTGCGCGCCTCCCGCGCGATGACCCTGCTACGGGCGGTGCCTCGAGGTGTGGACAAGGATGCGCCCGGCGACGGTCCCTCGCTGTACTTGAACATCAAGTGGCAGGTCGACAGCCGGCACCGAGAGCAGGAGTGGCCCGAGCTCCTCCACCGCGCCGACTCGGCGTCGGACGACGGCAACCTGCCACTAGCTGTCGATCTCTACAACTACGTGCTGCGGGCCCACACGAGTGATCCCGCACCGGAGGGCCTGCTCTACGGGACATTAGAGCACATCGCCAAGAAGGCAGAAGGGCTCCACTACCGCAACAAGGAACTGGCACGTCCGCTGCTGCGGGCGGTGGCGGCCGCGATGCCTGCGGCTACGCTCCCCTACTCGGTGCAGCTCGTCATCCGTGACGTCTGGGAGCGTCTCGACGACCCGGACGCAGCCCGCGCCTGGCTGCCCTCGCACCTGACGGCGTAGCTCACCGGACCATTCAGGCGGTCGAAGCATCGTAGTCATGTCAAGTGGTCGATCCCGGCTGGTGCACGTATTTCCATCGCCTCGGTGTGCCACGGGTCCGGCGCCGACTCGTCCACGATGCCGAGCAGTTCGATAGAGGAACCGCCGAACAGGGCGCATCGGTTGGCCGTACAGCCCTGCACGGGCGCTTCGCCCGGACGCACGCTCAGCAGGTGTCGTGAGCGTGGGCTCAGGGTGAATCCGAGGTCGAGGTAGCGACGTTCGAGATCGTCCAGATCGAGGGTCAGGATTCCGGTGTGGTGAATGGCATCAATCGTTTTCCGCACGCCGACGATGTTTCCTCGATGTGCCGGGCACAGTGCGTCACCGCGGGGAATGCACCGGATTCCGACACTGCCCTACCCTGACGTGGTGGATTCGGTCATCTTGGACGACGTCGACCGGAGACTGCTGCACGCATTGCAGCTCGACGGGCGCGCGCCGTTCAGCAGGCTGGCATCCGTGCTGGACGTCTCCGAGCGCACCCTGGCCCGTCGCTACCGGCGGCTGCTGTCGACCGGAGGACTTCGGGTGACCGGGGTCGCCGACAGCGAGCGCGCAGGCCACGCCGAATGGCTTGGCCGCCTTCGGGTGCGGCCGGATGCCACGGCCACGGTGGCACGCGCGCTCGCGCGCCGCGCCGACACCGCCTGGGTAACGGTTATCTCGAGCGGGGCCGAACTCGCCTGCCTGTTCCGCGTCCCGGCGGAAGCGCCGCTGCCCGAGCTGGCTCGCCACCCCGCCGTCCTCGCCGCCGACGCACACCGAGTGCTGCGGCATGTCATGCGAGGCCGCTGGCAGGGCCGGATGTCGGCGCTGTCGCCAGAGCAGAGCGCGGCGGTGTGCGCGCCCGAGGCGGACCCGCCCGCGCCGCTGGTCCTGAGTGAACTGGACAAGCGCCTGCTGCCCGTGCTGGCCGCCGACGGCCGCGTGGCGTATCCGCAGCTCGCGCGTGCGGTCGGCTGGTCGGAATCCGCGGTGCGGCGGCGCGTCGAGGAACTGCGTCGCGCCAGGTTGCTCGGGTTCGACGTCGAGATCGATCCAGCGCTGTTCGGATTCACTCTGCAGAGCCTGCTGTGGTTGACGGTCACCCCCGGCCGTCTCGTCGCCGTCGCGAACGCGCTGGCCGCCGATCCCGAAGCGGCCTTTGTCGGCGCGATTACCGGGCCACACAATCTGATGGCGTGCATCGTGTGCCGTGACACCGACGCCCTGTTCCACTACACCACCGAGCGGATCGGGGCGCTGAGTGGCATCGAACGGATCGAGATCAGCCCGATCAGCGGCTACGCCAAGCGCACCGCACCGCCACGACCAACCTGATGCCCAGTCGCACCCGACTCGTCACCACAGTCCGCCTGGATCGCGGTCGGCCTGGCCAGCCAGAGCGGGTAGTCGCTCACACTTCCCGACCGGTTGGCGAGCCGCGCAGGGAGCGCATCGAGCGCGAGACTCATGGCGAACTCATACTCTGCGGCACCGTCGAATCGGGCGAGGTGCTGCGCGGCGGTGGCAACCGCGGGTAGTCCACTGTTCTCCAGGATCGACTGGCGTCGGGCTATCCCGGCGGTGTCCGTGGTGCCGTAGGTGGGCCCGGCGTTGACCTCTCGGAGCAGAGTGCCGATGAGCGTGGCGACGAACGCTCGGAGGAGGTGGACGGACTCATCGGGGGGACAGCCGACGTCGCGTAGGACGACCAGGACCGCCTCTACCGACTGGAAAAAGGTCCAGGCCAACCACCGCCGACTCACCGAACTACGGCAAGCGGCCGACCCCGACCTGCTGCTCGTCAACGCCCACGACCCCAGCCTGCTGCACCTCGCCCAGAAACGTGGCTGCCCGACTCACACACATGAAGATCGACCTGCCCTGCGCCACCGATCAGCAGCCGAATCTGCGCGCGGCAGCACCGGCATCTAGGGTCGAGTGGTGACCTGGACCGTGGGCTTCGACCTCGACATGACGCTGATCGACTCGCGGCCCGGCGTCGCGCGGGCCATCGACACCCTCGCCGCCGAATTCGACCTGCCCCTGAGCGGTACGGCGTTCGCCGATCGGCTCGGACCACCGCTGGCTACGCTGCTTGTCGAAGCGGGCGCTCCCGAGAGCTTGGTCCCTGATCTGATCATCCGGTACCGCGCGCTGTATCCGACGCTGGTGTCGACCATCCCGCCTATGCCGGGCGCGGAGGCCGCGCTGGCGGCGATCGGGGCCCGCCGCGGGCGGGTGCTCGTGGTCACGGGCAAGCACGCCCCGCTCGCACGGCTGCACATCGACGAACTCGGTTGGCGGATCGACCATCTCGCGGGCGATCTCTGGTCGGCGGGCAAGGCGGCGACGCTGCGCGAGCAGAGGGCCGATCTGTTCGTCGGCGACCACGTCGGCGACATGCAGGGAGCACAGGCCGCGGGGGTCCTCGCGGTCGGCGTCAGTACCGGGCCCTGCACGGCGGACGAACTGCGTTCGGCGGGCGCCGACGTGGTGCTCGCGGACCTCACCGAGTTTCCCGGCTGGCTCGCAGCGGAGTTCGGCACGGTCGCCGCCGGTTAGACAGTGCTTGCCGACCGGCGGCTCGGTCGAGCAGCCTGCTCAGTCAGCTGATCAATTCGCGTCAGCGCAGCGCCTCGAAACGCAGCGTCAGCCCGTCCAGTAGCGCCTGCAACCCGGTGTCGAACGCGGCGTCATCGATCTCCCGCTGCCGACCCGCCAGCAGGTGCGCCTCGTCCAGGTGCGGATACGCGCCGCGGTAGACCGCCGCGTCGTCGGGGAATCCGCCGCGAACGACCCCAGCGTCGAGCCGGTGACGAAGAAGCGCAGCAGCGCACCGACCTCGGTGGCCGCTCGCCGTGGCCAGCCTGCCGCGACCAAGCCGCCGAACACCGCGTCGGCTTGGCGCAGCGCGTTCGGGCGGCGGCCCATCCCCTGGTTCAACGCGGGCACCAACCGGGGATGCCGTGCCAGCGCCGCGCGATAGGACCGCGCCCAGACCTCCAGCGCGCCGCGCCAGTCCGGCCCGCCGGTGAACATCGAGAGATCGACCTCGGCGACCACCGTGTCGACCATCGCGTCGAGTAGGTCGTCCTTGGTGGCGACGTGGTTGTAGAGCGAAGGCCCGCGCACCCCGAGTTCTGCGGCCAGTCGCCGGATCGATACCGCGTCCAGGCCGTCCGCGTCCACCACCGCCAGCGCGGCCGACACGATGCGCTCCCGGCTGAGCAGCGGTTGGCGCGGTCTTCCCACGCGACCTCCTCTGAAAAACTTGCACTGTTAGTTTATTTGCCGTTAGCCTACCGCCCGTGAACCTCGAACTCTCCGACGAGCAGACCGCGGCGCGGCAGCTGACAGCCGATTTCGTCGATCGCGAGATCGCGCCGCACGCCGCACGATGGGATCGCGAGGAGTCCGTCGACCGGGCGATCGTCGGCCGGTTGGGCGAACTCGGCTTCCTCGGACTCACCATCCCCGAGCAGTACGGCGGCAGCGCGGGCGACCATCTGACCTACTGCCTGGTCCTGGAGGAACTCGGGCGCGGCGACTCGGCCGTGCGCGGCATCGTGTCGGTCTCGCTCGGCTTGGTCGCCAAGTCGATTCACCACTACGGCACCGAGGAGCAGAAGCGGACCTGGTTGACGCGCCTCACCGCGGGCGAGGCGCTCGGTTGCTTCGGGCTGACCGAGCCGGGCAGCGGGTCCGACGCCGCCCAGCTGCGCACCCGCGCGGTGCGCGACGGCGACGACTGGGTGCTATCGGGCACCAAGATGTTCATCACCAACGGCACGTGGGCCGACGTCGCGCTGATCTTCGCCCGCACCGGCGGCGAAGGACATCGGGGCATCACCGCTTTCCTGGTTCCCACCGACTCCGTCGGCTTCACCGCGCGAGAGATCCACGGCAAGCTCGGGTTGCGCGGACAGGCCACCGCGGAACTGGTGCTCGACGGGGTACGCGTACCCGACAGCGCCCGGCTGCACGCCGAGGGCAAGGGCTTCACCGTGGCGATGGCGGCGCTGGCCAAGGGCCGCATGTCGGTCGCGGCGGGGTGCGTCGGCCTGGCGAAGGCGTGCCTGGACGCCGCGGTCGGCTACGCCACCGAACGCGAGCAGTTCGGCAAGCCCATCGCGGGACACCAACTCGTGCAGGAACTGCTCGCCGACATCGCGCTGGACGTGGACGCGGCCCGGCTGCTGGTCTGGCGGGTCGCCGACCTCATCGACCGCGGCAAGGAGTTCGCGGTGGAGTCCTCGAAGGCGAAGCTGTTCGCCTCCGAGGCCGCGGTCCGCGCGGCGGACCGGGCCGTGCAGGTGTTCGGCGGGTACGGCTATATCGACGAATTCCCCGTCGGCAAGTACTTGCGCGACGCCAAGGTGATGACCCTCTACGAGGGCACCAGCCAGATCCAGAAACTGCTCATCGGGCGCGCGCTGACCGGCGTGGCCGCATTCTGAGAGGACCACCGATGGAACGCTTCACCGATCGAGTCGCCGTCGTCACCGGCGCCGCCCAAGGCATCGGCGCGGCCACGGCGCTGCGCCTGGCCGCGGAGGGCGCGGCCGTCGCCGTGCTGGACCGCAACTCGCCCGACGAGACCGCCGCGCAGATCACCGCGGCGGGCGGCGTGGCGCACAGCTACGTCTGCGACGTCACCGATCGCGCGTCGGTCCAGGCAGCGTTCGACAGCGCCGCAAGCGATCTCGGCAACCCGCAGATCTTGGTCAACAACGCGGGCATCACCCGTGACGAGCTGTTCTTCCGCCTGTCCGAGGACGACTGGAACGCCGTGCTCGCGGTCAACCTGACCGGCGCATACCACTGCGCGCAGGTCGCGCAGACGTTCATGGTGCCCCAGCGGTACGGCCGGATCGTGTCGTTGTCGAGCCGGTCGGCGCTCGGCAATCGCGGCCAAGCCAACTACGCGGCCGCCAAGGCGGGCATCCAGGGCTTGACCGCGACGCTCGCCATCGAACTCGGCCGCTACAACATCACCGTGAATGCGGTAGCGCCCGGCTATATCGCCACGGCGATGACCGCGGCGACGGCGAACCGGGTCGGCATGTCCGCCGAAGACCATCAGAAATCCGTCGCGGAACGCACGCCGCTGGCCCGAGTCGGGCAGCCCGAGGAGGTCGCGGCGGTCATCGCCTTCCTCGCCAGCGACGAGGCGAGCTACGTCAGCGGCCAGACGTTGTACGTCAACGGCGGCGCGCGCTAGCTGAACTCGCGACCTTTGCGGCGTGGTCGTGGTCCTGCGGATTTCGATGCTCGCCGACTGGTGGGGGTCTTGCTGTGCGCGTCGCAGTGTGCTCGGGTGCTCACTGCGGCGACCGGGTGGTCGGCCGCTCCGGGGCAGAGGGTTTCGGTGCACTGGCTGACCCGCCGCATGTGCCGTTGTGGCGCAGCCGGTTACCCAGCAGCGGCATAGGCGGCGGCGTCATGATCGCGAGGTTTCGGGATTGCCCCGCTGGACAGCCGGGAGACGCCGAGGCGCCGAATTCCCAAGACTGGCAGGCGCGTTCGCCGGACGTCGATGCCCCTTGCTAACTTGTCGCGTTCTGATCCGACACAGCAGGGAGGCGAGTATGGCAATCGGGAACAACACCGATCTCGGTCCGTCCGAGGAGGTGATGCCCGCGCCGGTGCTGTGGAGCTTCCATTCCGGCGCAATCGCCTCCGGTATCGTCGTCGGCGAACGCGGCTGCTGGGTGGGCACTGAGAGCGGTGACGTGTTCACCCTGACACCGGAGGGCGTGGTCACCGGCCGCTTCCGACTGCCTGATGCGGTCAAATGCCTTGTGGCCGACGGCTTCTGGATCTACGCCGCGTGCGACGACAACCGAGTCTACGACCTGTCCGGCACAGTGCCGAGAGTCGCCTACGAAATTCCGGCCGAAATCGACATCTGCTCGCTCGATATCCATGAAGGCCTCCTCTGTGTCACCGACCGGAAAGGTGGCATCACCGCGATCGAGTGGGACGGGGAATTGCTGTGGAGTAATCCCGGCGACGAGGGCGGGGTGATCCAGATCGACTCGCACGCCGTCTACCACGGGCATTCCGCTGGGGTCACCGGATACGACGTGGAAGGCGGATACCGCGTGTGTCACGAGGACACCGATGGCGCGGTCCTGTCCGGCTGCCAGGACTCCAACGCGATCTACGCCGGCACCGATGACAACTGTGTCGAGGTGGTCGGCAAGAACGAATGGGCGGGGATCAGCTACCTGTGCGATGCGCCGGTACAGTCCTGCGCCACCTCCCCGGACGGCCGCGTCTTCGCCGGGGACGACTGCTCGTCGGTGTACTGCTGGGACATCTCGCGATGCGGTGCGTGGAAATGGGCCACCGGCTGCGGTTCGGCCTCTTCCATGCAGTACCACGACGACAAGCTGTACCTGGTCACCACCACCGGTACCCTCGCCTGTCTCGATGTCAGCGAAGCCGCCATCCGCGACGCCGAGCAGAGTGTGCTGCCCGAGACGGTGTCGGTGACGGCTCCAGAGATCTCCGCCGTGGTGCCCAGCAGCACCGTCGAGGTCACCTCCGACGCCGGGACCGGCATTGTCGTCGAATGCGTGCTGCAGAACGGCGAGCAGTGTGTAATCGCCGTCTCCCCTGATCACGTGTTATCCTTGGATGTCCAGTTCCCCAAGGACCTTTGGCGTTCCGGCGCCCGCTACGTGGTCGACGACGTGGACGAGCCTGAGCGCGGCTTTTTCTACCGACTCCGCGGCGACATCCGACAGTTGATCTGACCTCCTCGATGTGGCGTCTCGACTCACCACGGCACCGGTCCGGTGCGGTCGAAGAAGCCGCCGGTCGGACCGTCCGGTTCGAGGGTCGCCAGACGAACGATGGCGTCGGTGCCCTCGGTGACGGTTTGGAAGCCGGAGTGGCCGTTGAGGTCCGTCGCGGTGTAACCGGGGTCGGCGGCGTTCACCTGGATGCCCGGCAGTGCGCGGGAGTACTGGGAAGTGATCATGTTCAGCGCCGTCTTCGACGCCGGATAGGGCAGGCCGAGCAGGGTGGATTCCACCCGGCTCGGATCAGAAGTGCGCACCTGCGACCCCATGCCACTGGAAACCATCACGACGCGGGGCTGCGCCGCGGCGCGCAGCAGCGGCAGGAACGCATTCGTCACCTGGACCGGACCGAAGACGTTGGTCTCGAACACCGCGCGAAAATCGGCGGCATCGACCTGTTCCGGCGTTTTTCGCGTCCCCGCGATGCCAGCGTTGTTGACCAGCACGTCCAGCCGGGCCGTGCGCTGCCCGACCGTTTCCACCGCGGCCGCGATGGACGCGGCCGACGTGACGTCGAGCTGGACGAACTCGACCGCCAACCCCTGTCCGGCGAATTCCGCCGCCACTGCCTCACCCAGCGTGACATCGCGTGCGCCGAGGAACACCCGCCAGCTCAGAGCGGCGAGCCTGCGCACGGTTTCGCGTCCCAATCCCTTGTTCGCCCCGGTCACCAGGGCCGTTGTCGTATCTGCCACAGTCCTAGCGTCGCGTTCGGGGCACTGGCGTACCAGGGCCACCGACTCCTGGGAGCGCCGATCCCACCCCAACGGTATCCAGCTGCGGCATGATCGGGACGTGGATCGAACCGAACTGGCCGCGCTGCTCAGGCAGGCGCGCGGCCGGGTGCGGCCGGAAGATGTCGGCCTGCCCGCTGGACCGCGCAGGCAGGTGGCGGGGCTGCGCCGCGAGGAAGTCGCCCAGCTCGCCGGCGTCAGCGTGGATTACGTAGTGCGACTGGAGCAGGGGCGCGGTCCGCATCCCTCCAGCTCCGTGCTGGCCGCGCTCGCCCGCGCGCTGCGGCTCAACGACGAGGACCGCACGCTGCTGTTCCAGTTCGCGGACGCGGCGCCGCCACGGGAGGGCCGCATCGACATGGTGGTGCGGCCGAGCGTGTTACGCCTGCTGGACCGGATCGCGGACCTGCCCGCTCTGGTGCTGTCGGCGAAAGCCGACCTGCTGGCGTGGAATTCGATGGCGGCCGCACTGCTCGGTGACTTCTCCACCTGGCCGCCTGCTCAGCGCAATATCATCTGGCAGCGCTTCCTGGGCACGGAGCGCGGACGGGTCGCGATAACGCCCGCCGAGGCCGACAACGCCGCGGCGCTCTCCGTGGCGACCCTGCGCGGCGCACGCGCCCGCTACCCCGACGATCCGGGCTTGTTGCGGCTGATCTCCGAACTGCGTTCGCGCAGTCCGCGATTCGAGCAGCTGTGGACCGCCCGGCTGTCCGGGCAGTGGCGCAGCGCAACGAAGACGATCGATCATCCCGATATTGGAACGCTGCGCCTGGACTGCGACACCCTGCTTGTTCCGGACACCGACCAAGCGGTCGTGGTCTACTCCGCGGCGCCGGGCACCCGCGAGGCCTCGGCGCTGGAACTGCTGCGGGTCACCGGCACAGAACGGTTCACGGTGCCCGAGTCCGCCGACTAGCCCTATGCCGCCTTGTAGCGGCGCAGGTATTCGCCGGTCAGTGAGGTCGGGTGGGCGAGTAACTCGGCAGGCGTGCCGGTGAAGACGATCTCGCCGCCGTCCTTGCCCCCGTCGGGTCCCAGGTCAATCACCCAATCGGAGTGGGCGACCACGTCGAGGTTGTGTTCGATCACCACCACCGTGTTGCCGCGCTCGACGAGACCGTCCATCAGCGCCAGCAGCGTGTCCACGTCCGACATATGGAGGCCGGTGGTGGGTTCGTCGAGCACGTAGACGCTTCCGGTGTTCTGTAGCTGAGTCGCCAGCTTGATCCGCTGCCGCTCGCCGCCGGACAGCGTGCTCATCGCCTGACCGAGGCTGAGGTAGTCCAAGCCGACCTCGTTCATGGTGCGCAACTTGGTGTGCAGCGCCTTCTCCGCGAAGAATCCGAGCGCCTCCTCGGCCGTCATCTCCAGCACGTCGGCGATCGACTTGCCGCGCAGGGTGAGAGCGAGCACGTCCTCGGAGAAGCGGCGCCCGTCACAGGCGTCGCAGTGGGTGGTCACCGGATCCATGTACGCGATCTCGGTGATGATCACGCCGCGGCCCTCACACTGTTTGCAGGCGCCCGCGGAGTTGAAGCTGAACAGGCCGGGAGACTCTCCCGTCGCCTTGGCGAAGAGCTTGCGGATGGGATCCATCAGGCCGAGATAGGTCGCGGGCGTGGACCGGGACGACGCCGCGATCGGGGACTGGTCGACGAAGATCGCCTCCGGGTGCTCGACCACGAACACGTCCCGGATCAAGCTGCTCTTGCCGGAGCCCGCGACGCCGGTGATGGATGTCAGGATGCCGGTGGGTATCCCGACGGTCACGTTCTTCAGGTTGTGCACCGCCGCACCTTGGATGAGCAGCTCGCCCGTGGCGGGGCGGAAGCTCTCCTTGACGCGGAAGGGGCGGCGCAGTCCGGCGCCGGTTGGGGTGTCCGCCACGCGGAGGTCGGCGAAACTGCCCTGGAACACCACCTGTCCGCCGTGCACGCCCGCGCGCGGGCCGACGTCGACGACGTGGTCAGCGATCTGGATGACATCCGGATCGTGTTCCACCACGATCACCGTGTTCCCCTTGTCCCGCAATGCCTTCAGCAGATCGTTCAGCCGTCCGACATCCCGCGGGTGCAGCCCGACGCTGGGTTCGTCGAAGATGTAGGTCAATCCGATCAGCGTGCTGGACAGGTGCTTGATCATCTTCAGCCGCTGTCCTTCTCCACCCGACAGGGTCGAGGTGGGCCGATCCAGGCTGAGATACCCCAGGCCGATATCGGCCACGCGCCCCAGCGCGGTCCGGATGGCGCCGGCCAGACCCGCCGCGGCCGGGTCGGTGATCTCGTCGAGCACCGCCATCAGGTCGGTGACTTGCAAGCGGGACCAGTCGGCGATATTGCGGCCGTTGATCTTCGTGGCCAGTGCTTCCTGGTTGAGCCGGGCGCCCGCGCAGCTCGCACAGACGCCCTCGGTGAGGAATTGTCGTATCTGCTCACGGGTTTTCTCGCTGAGCGTGGAGGTGTCCCGCTGCAACCGGGTGCGGGTGAACTTGGTGGCGATGCCTTCGTAGTTCGCCTTCCAGGTGCCCTTGCTGAAGGTCAGCTCGACCTTGCCGCCGGTGCCGTAGAGCAGATCGTGGAATTCCTCATCGGTGTAGTCCGAGAGCCTCTTGTCCGGGTCGAAGCGGCCGGACTTGCCATACAGTTGCCAATCACCGCTGCCCACACCGTAACCCGGCAGGAGGATCGCGCCCTCGTTGAGCGACTTCGTCCGGTCGAGCAGCCGATCGGGATCGGCGCGCACGGTGACGCCGAGACCGTCGCAATCCGGGCACATACCCTGCGGCACGTTGAACGAGTAGTTGTAGACGAAACCCGCCGAGGGCGAACCGAATCGGGCGAACATGGCCCGCACCATCGAGAAGATGTCGGTCATCGTGCCGACGGTGGAACGCGGCCCGCCGCCGACCGGCTGCTGATCGATGATCACCGGCGCGGTGAGGTTCTCGATCGCTTCCGCGTGCGGGCGCTCGTAGCGGGGCAGGAAGTTGAGGATGAACGCAGGAAAGGTGGCGTAGAGCTGGCGCTGCGATTCGACGGCGATGGTGTCGAAGACGATCGACGACTTGCCGGAACCGGAGACACCGGTGAAGACCGTGATCTTGTTCTTGGGGATCTCCAGCGATACGTCACGCAGATTGTGCTCGCTGGCCCTGAGGACGCGGATGACGTCGGGAACTACGGCTGATTCGGCGAAAGACATGCCGAACACCTTGCCATCGAATACCGACAAAATGCGCGGTGCAATGTGATGAAGATCACATAATCTGCCAGGGAATGCTCGGCCGGCCGAGCAGCCCGTAGTGGCCAGTGGCATCAGCCGCCCGCGCTTCAGCGGACATGGCCGCCGAAGCTCCCCCTCTAAGGTGAAAAACGTGCGCGACGACCCCTACTGGAACCACAACACCCACTACCACCCATGGCTGCTGAAACAGGTTCCGCACTCGGCACGCACAGCGCTCGACATCGGCTGCGGTGACGGTCTGCTGGCGCGGAAGCTGGCCCGCGGCGGGCTCGCGGTCACGGGGATCGATGTCGACGCGGGTATCCTCGCGCAAGCGCCCGCCGCCACCGGCGTGCGGCTCCAAGAGGCCGATTTCCTGGATTATCCAGGTACTTTCGACGTCGTTACCACCGTGGCGACGCTGCACCACGTCCCGCTGCGCGCGGGTATGTCCGCGCTGCGGCGCCTGGTCGCACCGGGCGGCACCCTTGCCGTCGTCGGCTTGTGGAAAATGACGCCCCGTAACGACTTTCACTACATACCTTTGCTGCCCGTCATCCGGGCGATGGAGGTCATGCGCGGGAAGAGCGGTCCCGGCGCACGGATACGCCATCCCGAGGAGTGCTACGACGAAATCCGCTCGGCCGCAGCGGAACTCCTGCCCGGGACCCGGCTGCGACGGCGACTTATGTGGCGCTACACCCTGCTCTGGCGCAAGCCCGAGTGATCGACCCTCCCAGCGGGCGCGGCGCCGGGCTAAAGTCGTGGCATGCCGTCGCCACGGGAGCATAGAACGCGAAAGGTCACCGTCACGATGCCCGGCGACGCCGTCGCTCGGCCGCGTCGTGCGCACGCGCGGATCTTCGGCGCGCGAAGCTCTTTCCAGCTGATCCGCCGCGCCCAGAACCTACCCCTACTATCCGGGGAGGAGGTCGGCGAACCGCGTCCCGGCGCGGCGTGACCGCCCCGGCGCTGAGCGGCGTCGTCTTGGACGCCGCCGCGGTCGTCGCATTCGTTCATCGCGCCAGCTACGCCCAGGCGGTCGTCTGGGCGACGGTCGACGCGGGCAACACCATCATCGTGCCGAGCACCGTCCTCGCGGTGGCGCGCACCCACATTCCCGACGACCGGCTCGACATCCTGACCGTGCTGGTCGACCTGCCACACACCGTTATCCCGTCGTTCGATCGAGCGCCCGCACACCGGCTGCATGTGGCGCACGGCGCGGCAGCCTTGACCGCGGCGGGCCACGCCACCCGTGAGGCGGTCTGCCGGGACTGGCCTTGCCTGACCAGTCGCCCGAAGCGGCTGCGCCAGATCGACCCCAGGGTCATCATCGACGCACTGCCTTGACCCTCGCCCGCCCGGCGAGGCGGGTCAGCGCAGGAGTTCGATGACCGGCGCGAACTTCTCCATACTGTCCTCGAGGACGGTGATGTAGCTGATGCCGTAGCGGTCGCGACGATCGCGCAGGCGTTCGGCCATCTCCTCGGGGGTACCCATGAGCAGGATGGGGTGATCCTCGGGACAGTCGGCGACGTCCGGTGGCAGCGCAGGGCCGAAGACCTCCAGCACGCTCGCGCGTTCGGCGGGCGGAACCACACGCTGCACAAGGATGTTGAACTCGACCCGGTCCAGCCGCGGACCGAGCAGCTCTCGCACATAGGCGACGCGCTCCTCGGTTTCGGCGAGTCCGGCCATCTGCAGCGGTCCGCCGTTGCGTGCGGCCGCCGCGCCCGTGAAGGCGATGATGTCGGCGTGCCGCGCGGCCACGCCCAGCAATCGATCACCCCAGCCGCCGATGAGCACGGGCGGGCCCGACGGCTGCGCGGGCTGCGGCTGATACTCCGGGTCGCAGAACAGGCTGCGCAGCGTGATCACCGTGTTCTCCAGGTGCTCGACGCGTTTGCGGCCACTCTCGAACGCGATGCCTGCGGTCTCGAACTCGGCCTGCACGTAGCCCGCGCCAAGGCCGAGTTCGACTCGCCCGTCGGTGAACTGATCGGCACCGGCCACGTCCCGGGCCAGCAGCACCGGATTGTAGAACGCGGTGTTGAGCACGAACGTGTTCAACCGCACCCGCTCGGTCGCCTCGGCGGCCAGGATCATCGCGGGGAACGGCGCAGGCAGGCCGAGATGGTCGGCGACGCCGACCACGTCGAAGCCGAGTTCCTCTGCCCTACGGCACTTTTCGATCCACTTCGACCGGGACTCGGGGACCACCATGTTGACACCGAACCGGAAGGGGCGCTGCGCAGTCACGCGTCTTGTCTAGCGAACCGGGCAACGCGCGTTCACTCCGGCCCCCGCCTAGGGGTTGTTCAGCACTGAGTGATCGCGCCCGCGGCAACGGCGATCCCGAGCAGCGCCACGATGCTCGCGGCCAGGGGAACCGAACGGCGCAACGCCCGCCGGACCGGCCCGGCAGACCGCCGTTCGGCGGCGTTCGCGCCCACGGCCCGGCGTCCCAACCAGCGTCGCACCATGGCGACCGTGGTGATGATCAGTGCCGCGATCAGCATGACGTGCTCCTCACACGCGCGCGGCCGGCGCGGCCGCTGGGCGCGACCCGGTCTTCCGCTGGGTCGGCGCCCCGACGATCCCGTGCTGGAGCAGGCTTTCGGCGGTGTCCAACACCGTCTCCCGCACCGGGCGGGTGGTCCAGCCCAGGTCGCGGCGGGCCTTCTCGACGCTGAACCGTTCGGTGCGTCCCAGCATCGGCAGGGTCAGCCGAATGCCCTTGTCGAAGATCGCCACCGCGCGCACCACCCAGTCCGGCAGCTGCCTGGTCGGCACCCGGAACCCACGCGGGCCGAACTCCTCGGCGAGGATGCGCGCAATCTCTCCCATCCACAGGTGCTCGCCCGCGCAGATATAGCGGTTGCCCGCGGCCGCGGGCGTCTCCAGCGCAAGACGGTGTGCCACCGCGAGATCGCGCACGTCCACCGGAGCCCAGCCGACCCGGATTGTGCCGGGCATGCCACGGGCCAGCAGTCTGCGCACCGGTTCGTGCGAGGTGCTCGTCGCCGTGGACAGCACCGGTCCGAGCACCATGCCGGGATTGATGACGACCAGCTCGAATGCGTCGCCGGCGGGCAGCTTTCCGACGAAATCCCAGGCGGCCCGCTCCGCCAGCGTTTTACTTTTCGGATAGGCCGGGCTGCGTTCGACCACCGTCCAGTCCGCCTCCGTGCGCAGCGCGTTCTCTGCGTGCCCGTACGCGATCGCCGAGGTCGAGGAGGTCAGTACCACCCGGCGCACCATGTCCGCAGCGGCGCAGGCGCGCAGCACGCGCAGGGTTCCCTCGACCGCGGTGTCGATGAGCTCGCGCTCGTTGTCCGGCGGAGTCGCCGGGAACGGCGAGGCGACGTGCACCACCTCGGTGCAGCCGGAGACGGCGGCCGTCCAGCCGTCATCGCGGTCCAGGTCAGCCTGGATGAACTCCAGGTCGCCCCCGGTTCGCTCGGCCAGCTCGATCAGGTGCGCTCGTTTGCCGGTGGCGCCGAGGTCGCGGACCGTTGCACGCACGGCGTAGCCGTGCTCCAGCAACTCGGCGATGACCTGACCGGCGACGAATCCTGTTGCGCCGGTTATCAATACGCGTGTGCTCATCTGTTCATCCGTCTCGTGGCGTGGATACCGCGGCGAAAATCTGAGCGCCGCTCAGATCATCTAAGCACCGCATAGTTAGGTTGTCCAGGGCACGTCGAATACGCTCGGATGGTGACGCGGACCAGTTATCACCACGGCGCCCTGCGCGACGCGCTCTTGGCCGCCTGCCTGCGTTTGATCGAGACCGAGGGCATCGCCGCGGTCAGCCTGCGCCGAGTGGCACGCGAAGCCGGGGTGAGCACCGCCGCGCCGTACCATCACTTTCCCGACCGGGCCGCGCTGCTGGCGACGCTGTCCACCCAGGGCTACCAGTTGCTCGCCGTACGCCTGGCGGCCGCCCGCGCCGAAGCGACGACGCCGATGGGCGCGCTCACCGCGCTGGCTCGCAGTTACTTCCGGTTCTCCCGCGAGCAGCCGGCCTACTTCCGGTTGATGTTCCGGCCCGAGCTCTCCCAGCCCGACAAGCACCCCGCCGCCATGGCGGCGGGCGATGCCGCGTTCGCGGTCCTGACCGACGCGATCGCCGAATGTGTTCGTGCGGGGGTGCTGCCCGCCGACAAAGCCGACACGCTGGCCGTCATGTACTGGGGGCTGAGCCACGGCTTGGCCTCGCTGCGGCTGGACGGACAGCTGGAAAAACGCGCGGAACAGTTCGGCACCACCACGTCGGATCTGGCGGACGACGTGATGCGGACCTTCGCCATATTGATCGAGCCCGGCGCGCCGCCGCTGACCTAAAGTAGACGCCAGAGGTTTGCTGTCTGATTCTTCCCCCATCGATCCGAGAGGACGACACGGATGAACGCCCAGCTGGATCCGACGGTGCAGGAGTTCGTCGACGCGCTCAACGCCAACGATCAGGACCGGTTCTACGCGGTGCTCACCGACGACGCGACCATGTCCGACGACGGCGTGGAACGCAACCTCGCCCAGTGGACCGAAGCGGAGATCTTCGACAGCAACGCCCGCATGCGGATCGAGTCCATCGGCGACGACGGCACCGAACTGGTTGCCGACTACACCAATTCACGGTGGGGTTCGATGCGCACCAACTGGCGGTTCGTCGTGCGCGACGGCAAGGTGAGCCGCTTCGAGACCGGACAGGCCTGAATGCCCTTGCCATCCGGCCGCCGACGTTGACATCCTGACGTTCGTGTTCGTCGCGCCTCGTTACGGTACGGGTTCCCTGGCCGATCTGTTTCCCTCGGTTCTGGCCGGACTCGGCGTCCCGGGCGCCGACGACCGCCTCGGTCTCGGGCTCGGCGTCGACCGGGTCTGCGTCCTGCTGATCGACGGGCTCGGCTACGAGGCGCTCGCCGCGAATCCCGCCGCGGCGCCGTTCCTGTCCGGCCTCGCGCCTGTCTCGCTGACCGCCGGGTTCCCGACGACGACGGCCACCAGCCTGGGCTCGCTCGGCGTCGGCTCGCCGCCCGGCGAGCACGGGATCGTCGGTTACCTGCTCAACATTCCCGGCTACGATCATCTGTTGAATCCGCTGGCCTGGCGGCTGCACGGCGACCCGAGCAGAGCCGATCTGCGCACCGAACTCGTGCCGGAGGAGTTCCAGCCCCTCCCAACGGTTTTCGAACGCGCCGTAGCCGACGGGATCGCCGTCGCCCAGGTGTCGCCGCGCGATCAGGCGGGATCGGGATTGACCAGGGCGGTCCTGCGAGGCTGCGAGTTCCGCCCGCAGCTATCCTTCGGTGATCTCGTCGCCAACGTGGCCGACGCGCTGCGGTGCGGGCCGCGCTCGCTGGTCTACACCTATCACGGCGAGCTCGATCTGACCGGACACGTGCGCGGCCCCTCGTCCCGCTCCTGGGAATTGGAGCTCACCAACGCCGACCGGCTCGCCGCCGCCTTGGCCGAACAGTTGCCGCCCGGCGCCGCGCTGCTGGTCACCGCCGACCACGGCATGGTGGAACTGAACGGACGCGTCGATTTCGACACCACGGACGCGTTGCGCGAGGGCGTCCGCGAACTGGGCGGTGAGGCCCGCGCCCGGCACGTCTACACCCTGGCCGGCGCGGCCGCCGACGTCGCGGCGATCTGGCAGGACACGCTCGGTGCCGATTTCGAGGTGCTCACCAGGGACGAGGCGGTGGCCCGCTGCTGGTTCGGTCCGAGGGTCACCCGCACGATCGCCGAGCGCATCGGCGATCTCGTCGTGGTCGCCCGGGGGCGGCGTGGCGTCATCCGCAGCGGTATCGAGCCGATGCAGTCGCGGCTGGTCGGCCACCATGGTTCGCTCACCCCGGCGGAGATGAACGTCCCGCTGTGCGTCTTCCGCGCCTGATCGGCGCGGCCGGGCCTTAGGGTGTACTGCGATCGCGGCGTATGTCGCCGTGCCCGAACCTTCAGGAGGAGCCCATGAACGCCACGCTGTCAGGGACCGGCCGAACCGGCCTGGGGATCGCGGTGGTCGCCATGGTGCTCGCGGGCTGCACCGATATCGAGCGCGCTCTCAACCGCGGCGGCGACACCCCGTGCAGCGAGTACATCAAGCAGGATCAGGACACCAAGCGCACGACGATCACCAAGTTCGTCAAGCAGCAGAGCAAAGACGACCGCGAACCGGCGGGCACCGCGGTGGACGCCACGATGGTGTCGGTCGACCTGCTGTGCGGCGCTCAGGCCAACGCCGACACCCCGATCAAGAACGCCGATGTAGCAGGCATTTTCATCCGCAAGTGACCGGTGCGGGTCAGCGCGGCGGATGGGTGGCGAGCCAGTCCGCCGCGAAGCGGTCGCCAGGGACAGCAAGCTCAGGTCGCGGCGCGTGCCCGAAACCTATAGCGACCGACCGGTCTGTGACCATTCGACACACTCCTCACCGGCGTCCGCCACAATGAGAGAGCGAAGATGAGCTCACACGACGACGATGGGTCTTCCACGTGGCGCAGTTCCGCACCCTTACCGAGCAGCGGACCGAACTGGAACGAGAATGGGAGCGCTGGGCGGCGGCTCCACACACCACACCCCCACCCGCACCCCGAAATACCGTGCTCCGCAATGACGTGGCGCAATCCTGGCGGCGTTCGCTGCGCACCGTCGATCCCGGTCGCACCGTCGCACCGGGAGTGGACGACGTCGGAGACCGATGGGCTGCCTCCCCGCTGCGCGGACCCGTGACAACGCTGGCGAGCGAGCTGCGCGCCATCACCGAGGACTCCGGCTACCTGGCCGTGGTCACCGACCCCGACGGCACCGTACTGTGGTCCTGCGGTGATCGCGCGCTGCGCAAGCAAGCCGAGCAGGTGAACTTCGCTCCCGGCGGCTGCTGGGACGAAAGTCATATGGGCACCAACGGTGTGGGGCTCTCGCTGCACAGCGACCGCGCGGTGTCGGTGTTCTCCGCCGAGCATCTGGTCGCCGCGCTGCACGGCTGGGTGTGCTACTGCGCGCCGATCCACGGGCCCGACGGCAGAGTGATCGGTGTGCTGGATCTGTCCAGCTACTGGGACCGATCCCACCCAGCGGTGCTCGCCTCGGTGCGAGCGCTGGCCACGGCGGCGGAGACGATGCTGCGCAGCGCCGAGCCCGCGCCGGCGCCGGGAGTGCGGCTGGAATGCCTCGGTACCGCTCGCCTGTCGCGCGACGGCAGACCGCTGCGGCTGCCGCCCCGGCAACTGGAGATCCTTGCGCTGCTGGCGCTCCAGCCGGAGGGCTTCACCCCCGAGCAGTTGCACGACGTCATCTATGGTGACCGCTCGGTCTCCACCAGCACCCTGAAGGCCGACGTCTCGCATCTGCGCCGTGCCACCGGCGGCGAAATCAGCAATCGCCGTTACGTTTTGACCGGCGCGGTGACCTGCGACGCCGTCGACCTGCTGGCTGCCATCAGGGCGGGCGACACCACCTCGGCGGTCTGGCTGTATCGCGGTCCGCTGTTGCCCGGATCGGAGACCCCGGGCGTGCTTCAGTGGCGCCACTATCTCGACGTGGGCGTGCGGACCGCCGTGCTCGCCAGTGACCGCGCCGAGCACGCGGTGGCGTTCGGCGAGCGCGCACCGGGCGATATCGAGGTGCACGAGCACGCGTTGCGGTTGTTGCCGCCCGACGATGTCCGCCGTGCGGTTGTTGCCGCCCGGCTGCACACCGCCTTGCACGACTAGCCTTTTCGCACCAACCTCGCACCAACCTCGGCCGACCATAGTGGGCCCGATCCGAGAGATCTGCGAGGAATCATGACCTACACCAGAGCGGGGACGGGCCAGCGGCATCGTCGGCTATCCGACCCCCTACGCCCACGCCATCGACACCTGACGGACGGCGCGGCGATGGCGCGGCGAATCCGCCGGGTGGATATCACCGACCGCGCCAGGGTCGTGTTGCGCCGCATGATCGAACAGCACGGCGCGGTGCTGTTCCACCAGTCCGGCGGATATCGCGACGGGAATTCGCCGAGGTGCCTGCCCATCCGCCAGGCCCGAATCGGCAGCGCGGACATGCTGTTGGGCAGTCTGCCGTGGCACACCGAATTCTGGGTCAGCGCAGAACAATACGAACGTTGGAAGCACACCCATCTGACCCTGGACGTGGTCGAATGCGGCGGCCGCGCGACCGAGGACACGCACTTCGTCGTCAGAACACGGTTGCTCACCGACGAGGAAGCAGCGGCGCTCGCGGACGGCGGGCCGCCGCGCACCGGAGCCGACCGGTTGGCTTGAGCTGCGTCAGCGAACCGGCGGGGCGTCCGCCCGGGTGGGCACGACCACCCGGGCGGACATCGTGCCTCAGCGTCCGGGCAGGAAGCGCAGGATGCGGGCGATGATCATCAGGAACGGCTGCCACTTGCCCTTCGGGAACAGCTTCGGCGCATCGAGATTCAGGAACCGGGTCACCACGATGGACTGCGGTTCGGTGAACTTCAGCAGGCCATCGGGGCCATGGCGGCGGCCGACACCGGAGATGCCCATGCCGCCCATCGGAGCCGCGGTGCTGCCCCAGGCCGGTGCGTAGCCTTCGTCCACGCACACGGTGCCCGCGTGCAACCGCGCCGCGATGCGTTCGCCCTCGGACTTGCTCGCCGCCCAGACCGAGGCATTGAGGCCGTAGTCGGTGTCATTGGCCAGCCGCACGGCCTCGTCGACGCTGTCGACGGGGTAGATCGACACCAGCGGGCCGAAGGTTTCGTTGCGGCCGCACTCCATCTCGGCGGTCACCTCGGCCAGCACCGTTGGCTCGAAGAACAGCGGACCCAGGTCCGGCCGGGCGTTGCCGCCGGTCAGCACCTTCGCGCCCTTGCCGGTGGCGTCCGCGACGTGCTTGGACACCGTCTCCAACTGTGCTTCGGAGATGAGGCTGCCGATGTCGGCCGAAAAGTCATAGGATGCACCGAGTTTCGCGGCGTTCACGGCGGCGACGAATTTCTCGGTGAACGCCTCCGCGACGTCCCGCTCGACGTAGAGCCGCTCGATGGAAATGCAGAGCTGTCCGGCGTTGGAGAAGCAGGCGCGCACGGCGGCCTTGGCGGCCTTGTCCAGGTCGGCGCCCTTGGCGACGATCATCGGGTTCTTGCCGCCGAGTTCGGCGGAGAAGCCGATCAGTCTGCGGCCACACTGCTCGGCCAGGTGGCGGCCGGTGTGCGAGGACCCGGTGAACATCAGATAGTCGCACGCGTCGACGATCGCGGTTCCGACCACGGCCCCCGGGCCGGGCACGACCGCCAGCAGCTCACGCGGCAGACCCGCCTGGTAGAGCAATTCGGCTCCGGCCAGCGTGGAGAACGGGGTCTGGCTGTCGGGTTTGACCACTACGGCGTTGCCCGCGATGAGCGCCGGAATGGAATCGCCGATCGAGAGCAACAGCGGGTAGTTCCACGGTGCGATGACGCCGACCACGCCCTTGGGCTGGGAGCGAACGGACATGCGGTTGAGCACCGGGAAGGCCCCCGGTACCCGGTGGGTGTCCAGTAAGCGGGGGGCGACCTTGGCGAAGTAGCGGGCCGCGAACATCAGGCCCATGATTTCTTCCTGGGCCGCCCAGCGTGCTTTGCCCGTCTCGGCCTGTAGCACGTCCATCAGGAACTCGCGGTGCCGCACTACCAGCGCCCGATAGCGGTCCAGCACCGCGGCGCGTTCGGCCACCGGCCGCGCCGCCCAGCGCTCCTGCGCCACGTGGGCCTTGTCGAAAGCGGCCGTGACGTCGGACGCGGTGCCCACCGGCACGCTGCCGAGCGGGTTGCCGGTGAACGTCTCGGCGATCGTCTTGTGTTGCCGTTCGGCGGGTGCCTCGATCGCGGCCAGCGCGCTCAGGCGGTCGAATACGTCGGCTTCCGGCGCGGGCATCGTCGCCTCCTACTTGTGGGTAACTTAGGGATACACACAATCTACGCCGCCGTCGGCCAGATATCCGCGGTACGCGGACGGTCCACCGCGGCGAGCGCCGTGGGGCGGACGCTGCGGATCCGCGCCGCATATCGCATACTCCAGTTATGCGCTGAGGCAATCACTTTGGCGACCGAATCGAGCAGCGTCCACAATGACACGCCTTGAGTCAAATCAAGTCCCACTCACCGGGACAGGACGCCCGGATGGCCTGAATTGTCGATTACGTTGTTCCGATGTTCAGAGCGAGGCTCGGCGTCCGCACCCGGATTCTGGCAATCGCGCTCATCCCGAGCCTGACTCTGCTTGTCGTCGGCGTGGGCGCTGCGAGCTATCTGGTGGCCGAGGGAACGAAAGCGAAGGACTGGGCCGCGGAGAACCAGAAGGCCATCCCCTCCACCAGGGAACTAATGGAGGCGGTCCAACTGGAACGCCACCTCACGCTCACTCAGCTCTCCGGCGACGGCACCGTCGCGCCCGCCCTCGGCGCCGCGCGGATGCGCTTGGACGCCGCCCTGCGCGGCCTCGTCGAGGCTTCGGAGGGCCTCCGCGACGTCGACGACTCGAAGCTCGGCGACAACGTCGCCAATTTCACCACGCTCACGCAGAACATGACCGCGGTACGTTCGGGCGTCGACGCGGCCGCGCTACCGCCCGCGGACGCCTATATGTTCTTCAACCGGCTGCTCGACGTGATCTCGGTGGGCACCAAAGTCGCCGAGCAGACCGCGCCGGACAGTGAGATCGCCGTCCGCATCGCCACCGGCATGCGGTTGTTCAACGCCAGTGAGGCGATGGCGCGCAGCAACGCGCTCGGCGCGATATTCGGCGACGGCATCCATCCCTCACTCATCCCGGCGGAGGAATACCTCCGGCAGATCGGCTTCTACCACACCGAGATCACCGCGCTCAGCGCCGAACTCGAGGGCGCGGAGCAGCAGCACCTCCAAGCGCTGACCGCGGGGACGGCCTGGCAGCAGCTGACCGCGATGGAGAACGCCATCGCCCAGCGCGCCATGGCACCCGTCCCGGCCGCTGCCCCCACGCCAACCGGTTCGACCAGCTCGAGCACGTCCGGCAGCGGCGCGCGTCCCACCGGCCCGCCCCCATTGCCCTTGAGCACGCAGGAATGGCACAGCGCCGCCACCGAAGTCAGCCGGGGCCTCATCGACGCATGGACCGCGCACAACCGGGCCTCGCAGAAACTCGCCGAGGACAAGGCCGCAGCCGCCGCGACCAGGTCCGCCGTGGCGGGCGGCGGCGTGCTCGTGGTCAGCGGGCTGGCGTTTCTCGTCGCCGTGGTGATCGCCAACCGCGTCATTCGCCGGCTGAAGCGGCTACGCGGCGAGACACTCGCGCTGGCCGACGAGCGCCTGCCGGACACGATGCGCAGGCTGCGCAACGGCGAAGCCGTCGATCCCGCGGCCGAATCCCCCGACCTGGACTACGGACACGACGAGATCGGCCAGGTCGCCAAGGCGTTCCAGCACGCGCACTCCGCGGCCGTCGCCGCCGCGGTGGCCGAAGCCCGCACCCGCGAGGGCGTGAAGGCGGTGTTCCTGAACATCGCGCACCGCAGCCAGATCGTGGTGCACCGGCAGCTGGAGATCCTCGACGAGGCCGAGCAGCGGCAGGAAGACCCGGTCCTGCTCGACACCCTCTTCCGCCTCGACCACCTGGCCACCCGGGAGCGCCGCAACGCCGAAAACCTCACCATTCTCGGCGGCGGCAAGCCGGGCAGACAGTGGCGCAACCCCGTTCCGCTGGTGGATCTGGTGCGCAGCGCGGTCGGCGAGACTCTGGACTACGCCAGGGTCCGGGTGGCCCGGCTACCGGAGACCCGGGTGCTCGGCGCCGTGGTCGCCGACCTCATCCACCTGCTCGCCGAACTGGTGGACAACGCCACCTCATTCTCCCCGCCGCAATCGCGTGTCGAAGTGACCGGCAACGTGGTCGGCAAGGGCGTGATGGTCGAGATCACCGATCAGGGCATGGGCATGTCCGAGGACGAGGTGATCAAGACGAACGAGATGCTGCGCACCCCGCCCGACTTCGGTGTCGCCGCCTTGTCGGCCGACTCCCGGCTCGGGTTGTTCGTGGTCGCCCAGCTGGCCGCGCGCCACGGCATCGCGGTGCGGTTGTCGGATTCCGACTACGGCGGGATCAAGGCAATCGTGATCATCCCGACCGCGCTCATCACGGGCGAGCCCGACACGCCGCCGGCTCCAGCGCAGCTCACCGATCCGGGCAGTCGCCGCGGCGTCACCGCGACGCTCGCGGGCGCGGCGGATCCGACGTCGACCGGCACGTACTCGGTGGCCACGCTCGCCGGCGAGCCGGCGCCGCCGCGCTACGCACCTCGACCGTTCACCGAGGCGCCGCCCGAACCGGGCCCGGACGGCCGCCCCGCGCTGCCCCGGCGGAACCGACAGACCAATCTCGCACCGCAACTGGCGCAGCCGATCCAGGGGCAGGCCGCGTCCACGCAGCCCGCACGCTCCGCCGAACAGGCCCGCGATCTGATGTCCGCCATCGAGAACGGGACGCGGCAGGGCCGCCGCGCCATCATTTCCGATGAACAGGAAGGCTAGGGGTGTCCATTTCTCCCGCAGGTGATCTCAACTGGCTGCTGGACGATCTCGTCGACCGGCTGGCGGGCGTGCGCCACGCGGTGGTGCTGTCCACCGATGGTCTACTACTCGGCCGCTCCAGCGGCATGAGCCGCGAGGACGCCGAACACTTCGGCGCGATGTCGTCGGCGCTATACGGGCTGGCGCGCAGTGCGGGCAACCGGTTCGACGGCGGCGGCGTCCGCCAAGCTGTCATCGAACTCGACCGCGCGGTGCTGTTCGTCACCTCCGCGGGCGACAACGCTTGCCTCGCATTGCAAGCCGCCGAGTCGGCGAATCTCGGCATGGTCGCCTACGAGATGAACCTGACCGTCCAGCGCGTCGGCAGTTACCTGTCCACCACACCGCGGCAGGACCTCGTCGGACAGGTCGAGCCCAACCTGCCATGACCAACCCGCGTGAGCCCTGGTTCGACGAGGCGGCAGGCCCGCTGGTGCGTCCCTACGCGCTCACGCGCGGACGAACCACCGGCTCCGGACCCGAACTGGATATGCTCACGACCGTGGTCGTGGACAACTCCGCAACCGCCCCGCGACGTTTCGAACCGGAGTACGTGGATATTCTTCGGCTATGCCGGGTTTCACAGACCGTCGCCGAAGTGTCCGCCCAGTTGCGGTTTCCGCTTGCGGTGACCAAGATCCTCGTCGGTGATCTGATCGGCGATGGGCAATTAATCTTCCGCGCCCCCGTTCCGACGGAGGCCGGCCCCGATGACCTCAAGATATTGCGAGCGGTACTGGATGGAATCCGTAAAATTTGACCCGAGCGGCACACCGCAGCTGGCCGCGTCGGTCAAGATCCTCGTCGCCGGTGGGTTCGGCGTAGGCAAGACCACCATGGTCTCGGCGATCAGCGAATGCGCGCCACTGCGCACCGAAGAGCTGATCACCGAGATGAGCACCGGCATAGACGACCTCTCCGGCGTCGAGCAGAAGTCCACGACCACGGTCGCGCTGGACTTCGGCAGGCTCACCATCGACCGCAACCTGGTGCTCTACTTGTTCGGCACCCCCGGCCAGGACCGGTTCTGGTTCCTGTGGGACGAGCTGGCGCGCGGCGCGCTGGGCGCCGTGGTGCTCGCGGACACCCGCAGGTTGGGCAATTCCTTTGCCGCCGTGGACTTCTTCGAGCGCCGCGGCCTGCCGTTCATGGTCGGGGTGAACTGCTTCGACGGGGCACCGCACTACACGATCGATGAAGTGCGCGACGCGCTCGACCTCGACGCGGTCACTCCGGTGATGCTGTGCGACGCCCGTGACCGCGGCTCGTGCAAGACCGTGCTGCTCACCCTCGTCGAGCATCTGATCCAACGCGCGCAGCGCGTGCACCGCGCGCAGGTCACCACCTGAGCGGACCGCGCCCATCCTCGCCCGGTCTGTTGTCGAGTTGCCCTGGCGGCAGTGCTCCGGGGCTTCGGCTGAGCTTTCACACCTGCCGCAGCCAGGCCAGGAACAGCAGTGCGCCGCCCCCGGCCAGCACCACCGCGACCGGAGCGGGCCACCATAGACCATTTCGGCCGAGCAGGCCGCGGGTGAGCCGCACCTGGAACGCGCCGAGGCCGGCCGAGACCAGCAGCCAGACCGGCAGCAAACCGACGCCCAGAACGGCGTGCACCGCCCACGCACCCGCCAACGACGGACCGCCCCAGGACCCTTCGAGATTGTCGCCCGCGATCAGCGGATAGCAGATCCCCCGGATCGCGGCGACGACCGCGAGAAACGCCAGGAACCACGCCAGCAGGCCCATCGCGCCGCTGAGCACCGAGTGCGACACCGACCGTGCGACCGAGAATTTATGCGGAAGAACGGATTCGCCGAGCATCCGCCGCGGCACCCGCAACCGGGTCGGAATCCGCCGTATCGCCAGCGGCAATGCCCACAGCGCATACCCCGCATACTGAAGGAGTGCCCGAAGCCACGACATAGCGCCGACGGTAGCGCTGTTCGGCCCGCAATTCACCCCAGCAGACCGGCGTTCACCAGATCGTCGAACAGCAACTGGTCGACCGGCGGAACAAGAACGCGGTCGGCGTAGCGGAACCACGCGACCTCTTCGATTTCGCTACTGGCGGCGAGCGTTCCGCGATAGTCGGCGGTGTAGCAACTCATCCGCACCACCGCGGCGTCCGCGGGGCCGTCCGCGGCTTCGTAGGTACCCACGTGCGCGGCGGTCTCGGGCAGCAGCGCGACGGTGAGTTCCTCTTCGATCTCGCGTACCAGCGTCTGGATATCGCTCTCAGTACCCTCGCGTTTGCCGCCGGGAATATAGAAGACGTCCTTGCCGCGCGGTCTGGCGCACAGGATCCGTCCGTCCTCGATCCGCACCCACGCCACCGTGTCGATCAACTGCCGCACTCGCCCGTCCGCCACCGCCGCAGCCTAACGCCGCATCGCCTGCCGTGCCGCGCGGCCTGGCGATCAGCCGGACGGAAGCAGGGATGCGTCCTTGGCACCCGGCCCGAGGACCGGACGCAGATCGCGGGCGCCGACATGCTCTCCGCACTCGGAGCACACCGGCTCGATGGTCATGAGGTTTCCGCAACCGGTGTGCCGCGTCTGCACCGGCGGACCGTCCGGGGCGGCCCATTCGTCGCCCCATTGGCGCATCGCCGTGACCACCAGCCACAGCGAACGCCCTTTCGGGGTCAGGCGGTAGTCGTAGCGAACCGGGTTGTCCTGGTAGGGCTCCCGGGTGAGCACGCCGTGGTCGATCAGATGCTCCAGGCGCTGGGTCAGCACATTGCGGGCTATGCCGAGGCGGGCGCGGAAGTCGTCGAAGCGCGTCACGCCGAACAGCGCGTCCCGCACGATCAGCAGCGTCCACCACTCCCCGACCACCTCGAGGCACTGGGCCAGCGAGCAGTTCATGTCCTCGAAGCTCGTCCTGCGCATACCCGTCAGCATAGTCAGTTGCTTCATGGAACTCACTACCTTTATGGTTCGTTGCATGATGCAACTCACTGCGCGGACGCTCGCCGATGAATTCGCGCTGACCGAGACCGGCGACGGCTGGCAGGCGCGAGTCGACCGGACCTGGCGCGGCTGGACCGGACCACACGGCGGCGTGATCGCCGCTCTGCTCGTCGAGGTGGCACGCGAAGCGGCTACCGATCCGCTGCCGGTGCGGGCGGTAGACCTGCGTTTCCTCGGCCGTCCCACCGAAGGCGCACTGTCTTTCCACGCGACGGAGCACACGGTCGGCCGCAGCACCGCCGTATTGGAGGTGCGAGCCGATCAAGACGGCAGCCCGATCGCCGCGGCCTCCATCACGCTCGGACGCACGGTGGCGACGGGCGTCGACGACTACGCAGGCGACCCCGCACCGGAGGTGCCCGGCCCCGAAGCATGTGCGAAGTTCCTCCTGCCGCCGGAAATCGTGCCGGTAGGAGCTCATTTCGACATCCGCCCGTGCGCGGGACCGCTGCCGCTCACCGGCGCGGACGAACGCATGATGTGCGCGTGGATCAGCCTGGTCCCCGAGCTGCCGACGAATGCGGCGACGCTTGCCATCCTGGCCGACGCGCTGCCGCCCGCCGTGTTCCCCACGCTGCGCGCGCCCGTCGCCGTCCCCACCGTGGCGCAGTCGATGTACCTGCACCGTGAGCCCGCCGGACGCCAGCCCGTGCTGATGCGTGCCACGAACGCCTCCACCGGCGGCGGTTGGTCGGTGGACGACATCTGTATCTGGAACCGGGAGGGCAGGCTGCTCGCCTCGGCCCGGCAGACCCGCCGCGTACTCGGCTGAAAGGGAGACAATCGTGAATTCCCCTGCCGCGGCCGTGCATCGGCCCGCCGCCGACTTCCGGATCGTGCTCGCGCTTGTCTCGGTCGGCGTGCTGCTGTCGAGCCTGGACTTGTTCATCGTCAACGTCGCACTGCCGGACATGGCCGCCGACTTCGCCGGAGCGAAGCTCTCCGGACTGTCCTGGGTGCTCAACGCCTATGCGATCATGTTCGCCGCGCTGCTGGTCCCAGCGGGGCGACTCGGTGACCGCGGCAGCATCCGCACCACATTTCTGCTCGGGCTCGCGGTGTTCGTCATCGGATCGGCGCTGTGCGCGACCGCGTGGGACGTTGGATCGCTGGTGGTGTTCCGAGCGATCCAGGCGGTTGGCGGCGCCCTGCTGACCCCGGCATCACTCGGTTTGGTGCTCGCGGCGAGCCCGCCGCAGCGGCGAGCCGCCGCGGTTCGGCTGTGGGTTGCGTTCGGTGGACTCGGCGCGGCGCTCGGGCCCGTCCTGGGTGGCGTTCTAGTCGAATTCGACTGGCGCTGGGTCTTTCTGGTGAATGTGCCGATCGGGCTGGTCGCGGTCGTTCTCGGACTGCGGATGCTGCCCGACCCGCCCGGCGACGGAGGCAAGCTGCCCGATCTGGTCGGTGCGACGCTGCTGGTCGGTGCGATCGCCGCGCTCGTGCTCGGGCTGGTCAAGGGCGAGGACTGGGGTTGGTCGGCGGACGGGGTGCTGGGCGCCTTTGCCGTGGCGGCGATTCTGACTGTGGCGTTTGTCGTCTCCTCAGCCCGCCACCACAGTCCGGTGGTCGACCCGGCGCTGTTGCGCGCCCCCAATTTTGCGCTGATGACCGGCAACGCGGTGTTCTTCAATGTCGCCTTCGGGGCGATGCTGCTGTCGGTGGTCTTGTGGGCGCAGAACGTCTGGGGTTGGTCGGCCCTTCGCACCGGCTTGGCCATCGCGCCGGGACCACTGATGGTGCCGGTGGTGGCAGTCCTCGCCGGGCGCCTGATCGGCAGGATCGGCGCCGGGCCGGTCATCGCGGCGGGCGGGATCGTCTTCGGCGCGGCAATGCTGTGGTGGGCGCAGGCGATCACCTTGCAACCCGACTACGTGGGCGGGCTGCTCGGCGGCATGGCGGTCAGCGGCATCGGTGTCGGGCTGACACTACCGACCGCCTTCGCGGCGGGAACCAGCGGATTGCCACCCCAGCGATTCGCCACCGGGTCCGCGGTGCTGAGCATGGCACGACAGATCGGCCTCGCCGTCGGAGTGGCGGTCCTCGTCGCGGTGCTCGGCTCCCCCTCTGGGCCGGAGGCGACACTCGACGCCTTCCAGCGCGGGTGGTACGTGACAGCAGCGGTCGCCGTGATCGCGGGCCTGATCGGAACTGCCGCGCGGATGCCAGGATCCCCTGTCGCACAACATGATCCGGCCACCGAACCGGCCGCCACCTGATCTGCTGCCTATCGCGGTGTCGTGGGCGATGACACCTGGCCGGTTCAGCTGACCAATTTGCCGAATCACCAGACGACCTCCGGGCAGCCGGTCATCGGGCGTTCCTGGTACCTGGACACCGGCGTCACCATCACATAGCTGATTCGTCCCGCCCAGTTGCCCGAGGAGTCGCCGGCAGCGATGTCGCGGGGCCCGGGAAGCCGATCCGCCACGCCCCGGGTCGTGCAAGTCGACCTCGGCTCCGGGCGCATCGTTTTCACTTAGCAACGGCAGTGGCGTCCACTTCCCCTGAATTCACCGGGGTGACGACCCTACCGGGAACCCGCGAATATCGAATCGCAGGATTGGCCACCCGTTGTGGCGACATCGGCAGCCGGCTCAGCGCCCGATCTCCGGCGAATGCTCCCTTACCCCGTCAGCGTCAGAGCCGATGTCGGCATATCATTGAACAAGTGCGGCACAGTTGTTGTCGAACGCGGCGCCGTCGAAGCCAGCCTGCAGGAAGCTCTGCGCGGCCGGCGGGAACAGGATTCCGTCCACGAGGTGATCGGCGCCCGGATATTCCATGAAGCGGACCGCGACGTTGCGACGGCAGTAGTCGGCGGCCAGTTCGCGGGTGTCGGCGGCCACTATTACCCTGTCGCCGGTGCCGTCCGCATTACCGGTACCGAGGAGGAGCGGCCCCTCCCGGGTGCCCGTGCTACCTATTCGCATTCCGAGCCGTCACTATCACGGACTCATATGTCTTCATCGTGTCGCTGCTACTGTGCTGATGACATGGTTGATGGTCCGCGACGGATTCCGCGGCAGCAGCGTTCCCGGGAGATGGTGGATACGTTGCTGGAAGCGGCCGCGCAAATGTTTTCCCGGGAGGGCTTGGCCGCAACCACCAACCGTATTGCCGAACGGGCCGGGGTTTCGATCGGGACGCTGTACCAGTACTTCCCGAACAAGCACGCTCTGTTGCGTGTCCTGGCCGAACGGCATGTCGCGGAGGCCGGTGCCCGACTCGACAGGGTGTTCACGGAGTTGCGGACCGCCAGGCCATTGCTCGACGAGACCCTGCGGGTGATCCTCGACGCCGTTGTCGAACTGCACCGGGACCGGCCCGCGCTGCACGCGCTCATGCACCGGCTGGCACCGCAGGCAGCGGCAGACCTGGACGCGCTGCGGGCCTTCGAGGACCACCTTGTCGATGAGGTTGCCTTCCACCTCGACCGGTGCGGGCGCGGCGGCGAGAACATCGAGCTGACCGCGCGAATGCTCGTGCACACGATCGACGCCCAGGTGCACAGAGTGTTGCCTCGGCACACCGGTTCGCGCTCCAGCGCCCGCCCGGTGGCTGGATGCGCGGCGGGTGAACCACGACCTGGTCACCGGTGGCTGGCAGCGCCTGGTCTACCCGCCCGATCGGCCCGAAGGGACGGTGGACCGTGCCGCCTACACTCTGTACCTGTTGGAGCATTTCCATCGGAATCTCAAGCACCGCAACATCTTCGCCGAGCGCTCTTCGAAGTGGCGGGATCCGCGAGCACATCTGCTGTCGGGGGTGGCGTGGGAACAGGCCCGCGAAGCGGGCATGAACGCGCTCGGTCTGCCCGACAACCCGCACCCGCTGCTGGTCGGCCACGCCGCCGCACTCGATGCCGCCTACTGTGAGCTGGCCGCCCGGCTCGGTGACGATGCCCCGGCCAGCGTGGACGCCGACGGGAAACTGCATGTCGCCGCGTTGACCGCGACACCGGATCCGCCGTCACTGATCGACCTGCGAGTTCGGGTGGAGGCGATGCTGCCGCGGCTGGATCTGCCGGAGTTGGTGGTGGAGGTCATGTCGTGGCATCCGGAGTTCATCGAGGCGTTCACCCACGTGTCGGGCAATCCGGCCCGCGTCGGTGATCTGGGGTTGTCGGTGGCCGCGGTGCTGTGTGCGCACGCGATGAACGTCGGCTTCAAACCGGTTGCCTCCCTCGGGGTGGAGGCGCTGACCCGCGACCGGCTCCATCATGTCGATCAGCACTATCTGCGGTTCGATACCCTCGCCGCCGCCAACGCCGTGCTCGTGGACGCCCAGGCCGACATCGGCCTGGCGCGGTTGTGGGGCGGCGGCCTGGTCGCCTCGGTGGACGGGATCCGGTTCGTGGTGCCGGTCCGCACCCACCACGCCCGACCGAACCCGAAATATTTCGGCAGGTCGAAAGGGGCAACTTGGCTCAACATGATCAACGACCAAGCGGCGGGCCTGTCGGCGATGGTGCTGTCGGGCACTCCCCGCGATTCGCTGTACGCGGTCGATGTGGTGCTGCGCCAGCAGAGAGGCAAACTTCCCGACCAGATCATCACCGACACCGGTAGTTTCAGCGATATCGTGTTCGGGCTGCTGCACTTGCTGGGCCGCACATACCGGCCCCAGCTGAAAACCTTCCCGACCAACGGTTGTGGCGTGTCGACACGGCCGCCCACTACGGGCCGCTGGACAAGGCCGCGCGCGGACGCATAGACCTGGACCGGATCTCGCAGCATTGGGAAGACATGTGCCGCATCGCGGTATCGATGCACGCCGACGAGGTGTCCGGGCACGAAGTTACCCGCATGATCTCCCGCGACGGCAACCCCACCTCGATCGGCCAAGCCATCGCCCACTACGGGCGCATCCACAAGACCCTGCACATCCTGCGCCTGGCCGACGACGAACCCTATCGGCGCGAGGGCAAGGCCCAATCCAACCTCACCGAAGGCCGCCACGACCTCGCACGCCGGATCTTCCACGGCCGCAAGGGCGAAATCTACCGCGCCTACCACGACGGCATGGAAGATCAACTCTTGCTCGGCCTGGTCCTGAACTGCGTGGTGCTATGGAACACCGTGTATCTCAACCGCGCACTCAACGAGCTGCGTAACCAGAACTATCCGGTCGACGATGCCGACGCGGCCCGGTTGTCGCCGTTCGTGCGCGAGCACATCGGACTGGACGGGCACTACAGCTTTCACCTGCCCGACCTCGGCGGAGAACACCGGCCCTTGCGTGATCCGGATGTTGCCGACGAAACCGAATGACGTGGTCAGCGGCCTGGTCGTCGGCGAGGCGGCCGGGCCGCTGTCGGCTTGATACCGGCGCAACCCACCGTCGGACACCCTTGCGTACTTCGCGAGGCTGCGCACTGAGGTATGCCGTATATCCGTGTTGCGTGCCACCTCAACCACCGACCGACTCTCCTACAGAACGAACACTACCGTCTACGCCTTGGGCTCCTCGGTGGAGATACGGCGCGCCGTAACTAACTATGAACCCCATACTACTGGGCGACTCCAAGCTTATTTCTACTCAACCCGGGGAAACGGGTCCAACTACTAAATAGCTAGGTGTTTCTATTGGCTCGGATTGGTGCGGCGGTTGCCTGAATTCGGATTGGACCTTCGCTGTGGAAAGTTTGGGCTTCGTCGATTCTGCCCCTGCCTTTGCCGCGTTTCAATTCGATCGATTGTATCTGAAACATCCTCGATTTTGGCATCGACACATACGACCTTATGCTCAAGTCGAGCGATTCGTCCATCGATTCCTTCGACCTGCTCAGCGCTAGAATTTCTCCTACTTAGTAGCGATTGAAAGAGAGCAAAAGTTACCGCAGCGCCAGCGAAGCCAGCACCAAGATTGATGAAGGAATCGGATAAGAACGAACTTGGAGACGCGCCTTCTGCGCGCGCAAAGAAGTATCCGATACCGCAGGATACGATACCGGCCCCGAGGGTGACGCTGATGATTGAAGCATCAAAGATACGGGGATGTCGCGCAGCTGTATCCTGAAGTCTTTCACTCCCAGTCCAAAGAGTTATGAGGAGCATCGAGAATGCTGTACCCAGGACGAATAGTGATTCAAATATCCCTGCGATAGTCGCTGATGAGGGTTTTAGATAGTCGCTCCTGATGAATCTTGTCGAGTCTCCGTACTTTACTTCTGACCATTCTTGGTCGGTATCAGATTTGGCTCTTCCTACCACGGTGACCTGTTGCCCGGGCGAGTATAGTCCGCTTGAGGCACACTCGACCGAGGGGCAACTTCGTATGTTAGCTTCACCGCTCAGGTATGAGACCTCTTCGCCTCCCACTAGTGTGTCGTTCGTGGTCTCGTAGAACAAGATTCCAAAACCGCCAAGTAGCAAAACTGGAAGAAAGCCCGCTCCGAGGTAAATTGCAATCCGTCGCAACATCGATAGTCTATTTTCTCTCTCGGTCCACCTTGTGTCAGGCGTCACCTACGTGCGATGTGATGTATATGGCAAATGAGCTTTGCCGGCGGGCAGCCGGGTCGCTGTCGGCTTGATACCGGCGCAAACCATCGTCGGACACCCTTGCGTACTTCGCGAGGCTGCGCACTGAGGTATGCCCCGACAGCTTCATCAACACCGGGGTCGACGCGCCCTCCTCCGCAGCGTGTGTGAGCCGGGAATGACGCAGTTGATGCAGCGTGTAGGGGCCATCGGCGTAGCCAGCGGTGTGGGTTTCGAACAATTCGGCTGCGCGCCGATATGACAGGCGCGCCCGCCCTGAAGCCGGGTCGATGTCGTTGGTGGCCACCGACGGGCGGGCTTTGCGGTCGGTCAAGAACAGCGGCCCGGACTTGCGGCCAGTCAGCATCCGTGGCAGCAATCGGGCGGTGCCGGTCTGCCATGCGATGACCTCCCGCGCGCCGCCTTTGCGGGTCACCACCGCGCACCGGTTCGTCGTATCGAGGTCGGGCACATCCAGCATCAGCACTTCCTCGGCGCGGGCGGAGGATTCGTAGAGCATGTGCCACAACACTCGTTCCCGCAGCGGCGCATCCGATCCCAGGATCTCGGCGACCCGATCCCTGCGCAGCGCCCGGCTAGTGTCCGGCGGCGCGGGCCGGGCCCGCAACCGCACCAAAGGATCACCGGTCAGCCAGCCCTGCTCGCGCCAGTACCCGCACGCCGAGCCCAGTGCGGTCAGCCGGATGTTGAACGTCTTGGCCGATTTCGCGCCCCACACGAAGGTGAACCAGCCGCTGACCCGGTCCGGCTCCCGATCCAATTGCGCCACATCGGTATCCGCACCGAAATCGGCGACGAGGCGGTCCAGCGCCGCCGCATACGTCGCGCGGGTGTTCGCCACCGTGATCGTGCCTAGATAGATCCGCACCGCATCGGCCAGCCGCACACCACGCGCGGCGGCCGGAAGCACATGAACCCGGCCCATTCACCGGCCGCCGGTGCCGGGCTTGGGTGAAAGTGCGTCGATGACCGCCGATCCGGCATCCCACGAGCGGCGCATCTGGCCGAGCAGTTGATCGTTGCGTTCCAGGCCCGCGCCCACGATGCCCTGCAACTCCTGGATGACCGCCTCGGAGATCGCGTCGAACTCGGCATACGTGGCGTCGCATCGCTTCCGGGCCTCCGCGATCTTCGCCGCGTCCCCGTCCTTCTGCGCTTGGGTGAGTCGGCCCTTCGCTGCGGACCACCGCCGCCGCGCCGCGGTCTGCCGATCCGCGAGTTCGGACCCGCGCACCTTCGACACCGTGCCCTCGGCATCGCTCACCGCCGCCAGCGCCCAGAACTCGTGGTGCTCCCGGTCGGCGAGGTAGATGAGTCCATCGACCTCAGGGATACCGGTCCGGTCCGGCTCGCTCATGACCACCCTCCTCGGCTACCGCAGATAGTTTCCCGAGTCGCCACCACCGGAACGGTGCATCACGCCAGGACGACCCTTAGATTACCGCACATAGTGCGCGGCTATATGCGGTAAACCCTTAGCGCCGGATCTCGCGCGAATGTTCATTCCAACGCCAATTCTGCTGGTGGCGGCGGGAACTGAGGTAGCGTACCGGGGTGCCCATCGAGTCGGCAGTGTGGACCCAGCCCGCTGCCATCCCCCGGCGCCGGCCCGATCATCGCTATGGACCCGCGCGAGCCCGTGGTCCTCAGCGGCGTCGATGGTGAGGACGCCATCGACGCGCTCGGAGTATTCTTTCGCGACCACGGGGGCGCGGGCGTCACGATCGGCCCGTTCCCCGAACAGGTCACATCCGCCTGGACGGTCACGCTGACCGGGCCTCACCTGCACATCACCGCAGGAGACGACCTCGTCTACGACGGCAGGACCAGACCCCGATCCGCAGTGGCGATCAGCCTTGAGGTCGGCGGCCGACGAGGGCATCCTGCTCGTCGGAACCTCGATCCCTCTGGGCCACAACAGCGCTCAGAGTATCGGCGCGGCGATCATCGCGGGCCGGGCAGTCGCGGTCCGTGCGAAGCCTTACCTTGGGTCGCCGCCGTTGACCGCGTTCTCAGCTGGCGGCCGTGCTCGTGAGAATGTCAGCACTGGAACAACAGCGAGGCGACTGCCTCACGGCAGGTCTCTGACGCAATCCGGCTGATTCCCTAATCAGATCCCCCAGGTATCACCACGTTAGCGCCGGATCCGGGCCAGTTACACCACTACCCCCTACGACGTGCGCGACCGCGCGGGTGCGTGCCGCTGCCTCGTAGGCGAGCATTCCACCCATGCTGGCACCGAACAGCACCAGCGGCCGATCATCGGATTCGGTTTCAGCGCAGACGAATTGGGTCAGCAGATCCACCCAGTCGCGGTATCGCACCGTCCTGGGCCGCGGTTCCACCGTGTCACCGTAGAGCGGCAGATCCACTGCCATCGCTTCGACGCCCTCGTGCGCGGCCACCGCGGCGAACGGCCACAGCAGACCGGCATGACCACCCGCACCGTGAATCATCAGTACACGTACCCGCGCCTCGGGAACCTCGGCGCGCGCGAGTGCACACGCCGGCTCTGCCACGACCACCACGTGCGGGTTGGCGCAGGCAAGGACAACGAACGGTAATCGGCCTTTGATCAGCGGAGACCCGTGCCCGTAGGACATCTCGGCGGTGGGTACTCGCATTACCGATCGAACTCACCGAACGAGCCGTGCCGAACGAGACTCCTGAACCCATCCGTCCCTGCCCAGCGGGCGAAATGCCTGGTGCCCCGCGAATCCCTTCTGGCACCGACGAGGTGTCCGACACGGATGCAAGTCTCCGACCGAATACTTTCCCGGCAGCCACGGGTGTGCGTTACCAGACGTATCCCAAACCTCAGGACTCCGTTGTGCTGTAACACCACAGAATTTTCGCCTCGAGTCGCGCCGGTCGCCCCGCCTGTAAAGAATCTGGCGAGTACGAAAGTGATTGTCCGCCATGGCATAACAAGCTATATGGCACGGACGGGGATGACTGGAGAGAAGTAGCGGTGGTACTGCTGTGGGTCGTTATCGTTGCCATCGTCGTGGTTCTGCTCGGCGGTGCGGCCGCAGCCATGGTGTGGGATCCGAACTCCCGTCGCAATGCACGGGGATCAGGCAACCGCTCCGCGATGCCGGTCTCGAACACGCAAGCGCAGTACCACAATTGGCCCCGCCAGCCGTGAGGAATCAGCCACCGTGATCGCTCGCCGAGTACCGCACTACGCGAGTTTTCTTGTCTGCGCGAGCAATTCGTTCAGGCAGTAAAAATTCAGCTGTCTACGTCCGTATACGCATTGCGTCTAGCCCCCGGCCGCTGCGAGCGCGGGACCGCGCGAAGGCCGCGTCGGCCCAGTGGGCTGGGGGTGGGTGCTGGGTCAGTGTGGCGTGTTGCGGCGAGCATGCCCGCGGGCGAGTTGGCCGGCGGTGAAGTCGGCGGTCCACACCGGTTGCAGCATGTGCCAGTCGGCCGGGTGCTCTGCGATTCCTGCGGCGAACCGGTCGGCCAGTGCCTGAGTCGCGTGCTGCACTCCGCACGCGGTGTCGATCGGCGTGCCGACGCGGAATCCCCAGCCCTCGGGAGTGAACCAGCAGTGCACCGGCAGCAGTGGCGCACCGGTGTCGATCGCCAGCCGGGCCGGACCGGCCGGCATGCGGGCCGGTTCGCCAAAGAAGGTGACCGGCACGCCCGTGCCGGACAGGTCGCGTTCACCGAGCAGCCCGACTATCCGCCCCTGCCGAAGCCGTGCGATCAGCTGCTCGAATGGTGGTATCGCGGCACCGGTGAGCGGGACGATCTCGAAACCCAGACTCTCACGGAACCGGACGAAGCGCCGGAACAGCGATTCCGGGTTGAGCCGCTCGGCCACGACGGTCGGTGAGCCCACCCGCTGCACCAGCCAGACTCCTGCCATGTCCCAGTTGCCGCTGTGCGGCAAGGCCAGCACCGCCCCGCGTCCGCGCTCGACCGCCTCGTGGATGTGTTCGAGCCCGGTGGCCGAGGATTCGATGATCTCGGCCAGCCGCACCGGATTCATCGACGGCAGCCGGAACGCTTCGCGCCAGTAGCGAGCGTAGGAGCGCAGGCTCGCGTGCACGAGATTGTCGGGTACCTCCTCCGGAACGGTGGACAGTACCCGGGCCAGATTGCGCCGCAATTGGTGCGGTCCCCCGTCGCGGGCCGCGCGATCCGCCGCGATGTCGAACATGCGGATCGCCCACCGCTGCGGCAGAGCACGCACCAGCCGCCAACCGGCCGCGTACCCGAGATCCCAGGCTCGGGCCTTCGGGTTCACTGATCACTGCCGGCCGCTGCGGCGGCATCATCCGCGGCCGCGGCACCCGACACGGCGCTGCTGAACACCGGTCGGCACACCACGCCCGCACCGGCCTGTTCGGAGGTGGCGGCGGGTTCCTCTAGGTGACTGAACAGGCTCAGCGACGGGCGATATTTGCGATTCATCCCTGAAGTGTCCTCCCATCTACCGCAAACAGCACAATGCACGTCCTGGATCGTTAGCGTGTCGACGTAGACCAGCATGGGCTTCGTCATCGGATCGGTCGATGACGGTCGGGTAAATCTGCTGCGAACCAGCTCCGGGCGGATCAGCACCGGGTGTTCTTCGGGCGGGCGCGGGAGGCAGCCGAGATCGCGGAGCCGAGTTCGTTGCAGCACAGGCGATCCGCTCAACGTTCGACGCTCTTGCCGTCTGCCTGCTGCGGCGAGGTACCGGCTGGAGAGCGAGTAGGGTGGTTCGCTTGCCAACCCAAACCCGCGAGGACGATGCCCAGGCCGGCACGGAATTCGATTTCGGGATCGCTGTCGAGGGCAGCTCGGGCAATCTCGATCAGCTTCGCGAACCGGTCGGACGGCAGCGCCGCGATTCGGTCGGTGATGGACGTGAGGTCTTCCCCGCGCTCGGTCGAGAGCGGACCGGTGAGTTCGACTTGCGCGAATCCGGTGATGAACGCCGACACCGCGCGGAAGGCGACGAGTAGTTCCCCGCCTGATCGGCCACTACGGGCCAGAGCTCGTAGCAACGCCTCCGAGGGTGCGAGCGTCGTTTCGTCGATACTGCGCCGGGTCAGTATCAGCGGGATAGCGTGCGGGTGGGCACGCGCGCTGCGCCAGAGTCCTTCCGCGATCGCCGTTACCTCCTGCCCCCAGTCCGCGTCCGGCTCGATGGACCATCGTGCTTCGGACATTACGGCTTCCGTGACGAGATGCTCGAGCCCCTCGCGCCCGTCGACGTAGTTGTAGATCGTCATCGCGCCGGTGCCCAGCACGGCAGCGAGGCTGCGCATCGTGAGCCCGGCGAGTCCGTGCTGGTCGACCAACGCGAGAGCCGCGGCCCGCAGCTGCTCATGGGTGAACTTTCTGGGCGCAGGCAATACCCCTCCTTGTTTAAGTACGTCGTACGTGTTTAACTGTCTTCGTTAACGTACAACGTACTTGAATCGAGATATGATGACCATCCGTACCAGCTTTCCGTCCGGTCGTGACGAGTGCGCCGCCTGGCTGACCCTGCCCGATGGGCCGGGCCCGCATCCGGTGGTCGTGCTCGTGCACGGCGGTGGCGCGACGCACGAGATGATGCTCAGCCAGTACGAGAAGCGGTTCTCCGAGGCCGGGCTGGCCGTGGTGGCCTTCGACTTCCGTCACCTCGGCGAATCGGGTGGCCGACCGCGGCAGCTGGTCAGCCACCGCCGTTACGCCCGCGACGTCGACTCAGCACTCGCCTTCGTCCGATCCCGCCCTGAACTCGACTCGGCGCGCGTAGCGCTGTGGGGAACGTCTTTCGGGGCCAGCCACGTGGTCGCTGCCGCAGCCCGCCACCCCGAGTTGGCCGCGGCGGTCGTGCAATGTCCCGTTCTCAGCGGGCGAGCCGTCGTCGCCCGAGCGGGCCTGCGGCATCTTCTACGGTTCACCGTGCCGATCCTGTCCGATCTCGTTCGCGCCACGCTGCGCCTGCCCCGGCGGTACGTTCCGCTGGTCGGCAAGCCGGGCGAGTTCGCGTTCGTCAACCAGCCGGGGGCGTTGGAGGGCTGGCTGTCGGTGACCCCGCCGGGCTACCGGTTCGACAACCGGATCACGGCCGCTTCGGGATTGGGCATGCTGTTCTACAATGCCGCGGCCGTGGCTTCTCGCGTGCGATGCCCGTTGCTGATTTGCGCGTGTGACCGCGAGAACCTCATCGACCCGGCGATCGTGGAACAAGTCGCCGCGACCGTGCCCGGGGCCGTCCTCGAGCACTACGACGCCGACCACTTCACCGTCTACCATCCGCCGATCGTCGAACGGATCGTCGCCGATCAGATCGCTTTTCTTCGCACCCACCTGCGGCCGAGCGCGTAACGAGAGGAGATGACCATGCGACGGGTTCATGATCTTCTCGCGAGCGCCGCGGATGCCGCATCGTCATCCGTGGGATGGGTCTTCAAGGATCAGGAATTGTCCTTCCGCGAGATGCAGGAGCGGTCCGATCGGATCGCGGCAGGACTGCTTCGCAACGGGATCAAGCCCGGCGACCGCGTTGCCGTTCTCAGCACCACGACACCGGACTGGGTCGCCGTGTACTTCGCGACAGCCAAGATCGGTGCGGTCCTGGTCTGCCTGAGCGTGCGCTACCGGGAAACCGAACTCGCTCATATCATCAGCGATTCGGGTGCACGCATGGTGATCACCGTGCCGTTCCATGAGAGCACCGACTTCCTTTCCATCCTCGCAAAGCTTCGTCGCGGCCTTCCCCAGCTGGAAACCGTGGTGACTTTCGGCAGAGGAGGCGACTCGACGTTCGATGAGCTGCTGGACGCATCAATCGACAACCGACGACTCGCCGAAGCCGAGGCGGCAGTCACCCCGCGCGACCCGGTCATGATCATCTACACCTCGGGAACAACCGGAAAACCCAAGGGCGCAACGCTCACCCACGGCGGTCAGCTGGCCGCGGCGCAAGCCCAAGCGCAGCACATGCGGCTGCACAACCGCGACGTGCTCCCAGCCGCCGTCCCGCTCAACCACGTCAGCGGGATAACGTGTTGCGTGCTGGCCGCCCTCGTCGCACATGCCCGCGTGATCCTGCTCGAGACCTTCGATTCACGCGAGATCGCGGCTCTCTTCGGAACTGCTGACCTCACCCTCTGGGTCGGTGTGCCCACGATGCATACGCTGCTGCTCAACCGCCCTGAACTCGACGTGGCCGACACCTCGAAGGTGCGGTTGGTCGTCACCGGTGGTGCCAACGCCGAACCGGCCTTGCTCGAGCGGCTCACCACGAGATTCCCGAACGCGACCGTGATGAACCTCTACGGGCTGAGTGAGACTTCCGGAGCGGTCGTCATGACCTCTTGGGACGATGACCGCGATACACTCGCGCGCTCGATAGGGCGGCCGCTCACGGGTGTGGAGATCAAAATCGCGGACACCACCGGAACAGAAGTTCCGATCGGGCAAACCGGCGAACTCATGGTCCGTTCCCCGTCGCTCATGGCCGGTTACGGCAACATGCCGGACGAAACTGCCAATGCGCTCGACCAAGGCTGGCTGCACACCGGTGACATGGCCTGCATGTCAGAGCACGGCTCCATCACGCTGAGTGGGCGGGCCAAAGAGATGTTCGTTCAAGGCGGATTCACTATCTACCCGATCGAAGTGGAGAACGTACTGACGACACATCCCGACGTCGTCATGGCAGCCGGAGTCGGCGTTCCCGACCCCGTTCTGGGCGAGATCGGCCGCTACTACGTCGTTCTCGCTCCGGACGCCGAGACCACCGAAGAGGATCTCGAAGCCTTCTGTTCCACACGAATCGCCGACTACAAGGTCCCGAAAGAAGTCGTGATTCGAGCGGAGCTGCCGCTCACTCCCGCCGACAAGATTCAGAAATCCAGCCTGGACAGCAACCCACGAGTCCCGGACGCGAAGGGGCCCGAGAAATAGCATGGCGCCCGGCATCCGTGCGATGCCGGGCGCCGAACGGGTTTACCCGCGACCGCGGATCAGCGGCTCAACCGCTGGAATCGCCGCACCGCCAGCGGCAGGAAGATCGCGGTGATGATCAACGGCCACACCACCGCCATCAGCAGCGAGTGCTGCTCCACCCAGGAGTCACCGCTGCCCACCGGCGTGCCGAACAACTCGCGAGTCGCCGCTACCGTGGACGAGATCGGGTTCCATGCCGCGATGACGCCCAGCCAGTCCGGCATCAATTGCGGCGCAACGAAAATGCTCGAGATCATGGAGAGCGGGAAGGCGACCGCGAACAGTCCGCCCGCGGCCTCCGGGTTGGGGACGAGCAACCCGAGCCACACGCCCACCCAGATCAGCGCGAAACGCAGCAACAACAGCAGCCCGAATGCCGCCAGGCCGCGCAGCACGCCGCCCTCGGGTCGCCAGCCGATCACCAAGGCGGTCAGCATCAGGATGGTCAGCTCGGCGCATGCGACGATCAGATCGGTCACGCCGCGCCCGGACACCACCGCCGAGGACGCCATCGGCATCGAGCGGAAGCGGTCGATGACGCCGTTGGTCGCGTCGTAGACGACTACCGTCGCGGTGTTGACGAACCCGAAAGCCATCGTCATCGCGAACATCCCCGGCATGAGGAAGCTGCGGTAGTCGCCGCCACCCGGCACGCTCATCGCGCTGCCGAACACGTACCCGTACATCAGCACCGACAGAATCGGGAACCCGAGCTGCCACGCGATGTTCACGGGCTGACGCTGGTAGTGGGTCAGGCCGCGGCGCACCATGTTCCAGCAATCGGCGACCGCCCAGTAGGCGCGCGACCGCGAGCGGGTCGTAGCCGGATCGATCGTGCCCATCAGGCCGCCTCCCCGGTGGTAGTGCGGTGTCCGGTCAACTGGAGGAAGACGTCATCGAGGCTCGGCCTGCGCAGGCCGATGTCCTCGACCTCGATTCCCTCGTCCTGCAGGGTGCGCGCGACCTCGGTGAGCGCCGCCACCCGATCGGTGACCGGCGCCGACACGCGCAATTCGACGTTGTCGGTCTCCGGCTCGCCCTCGCACACCCGCGCCACCACTTTGGCGACAGCGGGCAGGTCGGCGACGTCCGCGGCCACCACCTCGATGCGGTCGCCGCCAACCGCGCTCTTCAACCCGTCCGGGGTGTCGTCGGCGATGGCGCGGCCGTGATCGATGACGGTGATCCGGGAGGCGAGTTTGTCCGCCTCCTCGAGGTATTGGGTCGTCAGCAGCACCGTGGTGCCATCGGCGACCAAGGCGCGGACGGATTCCCAGACCTCGCCGCGGCTGCGCGGGTCCAGACCGGTGGTGGGCTCGTCGAGGAACAGCACATCCGGCGCGAGGATCATCGACGCCGCCAGGTCGAGCCTGCGGCGCATGCCGCCGCTGTACTTGCCGACGCCGCGGTCACCCGCCTCGGTCAAGTCGAAGCGCGCCAACAGTTCGGTGGCCCGTTGCTTGGCACGCCGACCGCCGAGATGGAACAACCTGCCGAACATCTCCAGGTTCTGCCGTCCGGTGAGCACCTCGTCGACGGCCGCGTACTGGCCGGTCAGCCCGATGCGCGCCCGTACCTCGCGTGGATTGCGCGCCACGTCCAGCCCCGCCACGCCGGCGCGACCGCCGTCCAGCCGGACCAGCGTGGAGAGGATGCGCACCGCGGTGGTCTTGCCCGCGCCGTTGGGGCCGAGCAGTCCGTGCACCGTGCCGCGGCGCACGGTCAGATCGAATCCGTCCAGGGCCCGCTTGTCCCCGTATCTCTTTTCCAGTCCTTCGGCGAGGACAGCGAAATCGTTCACCACTTACCTTCCCCGTGACGTACGCAAAACTGAGTACAACGTACTCGATTCAGAGTACAACGTACCCAGTTTCTTGCCAAGCGGATAAGCTGACCTCCATGACCAGCGCGGAGACCAGCGGCGGCGGCGACATCGCCCGCACCCTCGACCTGCTGTGGGGCTCGGGCCCCCGGCCGAGTCGCGGACCGAAACCCGGTCTGTCCCTGGATCGGATCGTCGACGCGGCGATCGCGGTGGCCGACGCCGAGGGGCTCGGCGCGGTGACCATGCGGCGAGTCGCGACCGACCTCGGCACCGGAACCATGTCGCTGTACCGATACCTGCCCGGCAAGGCCGAACTGCTGGATTTGATGCTCGACAAAGTGCAGCGTCCCGTCGACGGCCCGGCCGAAACCGTCGGCGGATGGCGCGCCGCGCTGGAAACCCTTGCCTACGAGTCGCTAGCGCTGTACCGGCGGCACCCGTGGCTGACGGGTGTGAACCAGTCGCGGCCGGTGCTGGGACCGGGCGCGGTCGAAGGCATGGAGAAGGTGCTCGGCGCGATCCGGCCGATGGGTTTGCCCGATCGCGAACTCGTCTCGGTGGTCATCATGATCTCCGGTTACGTGCTCGGCGTCGCCCGCACGCAGCTGTACGAGCAAGAGGCCGAACGCACGTCGGGCATGACCGACGCGGAGTTCTGGCAGGTGCAGGTGCCCGTGCTGGACCAGGCCTTGGCCAGCGGCCGCTACCCGGTCATGGCCGCCCTGTCGGACGACGCGTTCTCCCCCGATTTCGATCACTTCGGCTTCGGCCTACAGCGGATCCTCGACGGGCTGGAACATTATGTCGCACAGCGTGATAGGGCTAAGCCGCCCGCACCATAAGCGTCTCGCGCCCGGCGGCGCCATGCGCGGCGGCGGCGAGCCCCTTGCTTCGGCAGTGGTGCACCGTCACTCCCATTCGCAAAGTTCTAGTACTCCCTTGCCGACGACTGGATCGGCCCGCGGTGACCCTCAGTGTGGCAAGCTACGTTCGTTGGCCGTGGCTTTCACTGGCTTCTTGGGGAGGAGACGATGTATGTCGTTCGAGGTCAGTCCGGACAGCTTGCGGCGGGCGGCGGGCGTGTTGGTAGCGCTTCCAGCAGAGATCGACAGGGCCCCACAGCTAGGCGCGGGTCCGGTTGCGGATAAGTTGAAAGGATCTGCTGTCGGAGCCTCACTGGGGAAGTCGGATCCGCTGAGCGACCGCACCATGGACGTTCTCAATGCCCGGTACAATCAGTTCGCCAGTTTGCTGGCTTTGTCGGCGGAAACCTTCCACGGCACTGATCTCGACGCCGCCAAAAGGATAGCCGCAGTCCCGGACATCAACTCCGCCGCGGGGAAGTGACGCCATGGCGACTCCGAGCGACGTGCTGGGTTGGGATTTGGCGGGGCTGCAGGAGGTCGCCGACCATGCCACCGAGATCGCCGACGTAATCATCAAAGCATCCAACACGATGCATTCCACGATTCACGATGAGCTGATGTGGAAGGGTGATGCTCGGCGAGCCGCAGAGGATAAAGCCGATCGCGAGCGGACCCAGATGCGGGCGATCGCAACCGCTTACGATGACCTCGGCGCCGCGGCGGCCGGTGCGACGCGCGACATAGCGCACCCGCTGACAGAAATCCGAGCCATCTTCCAGCACTACGTCGTTCCACCGGTCAGCATCGCCCACAACTGGGTGATCAGTGGAGTGGAGGACTGGGATTCCGAGGCTGGAGTGCAGCTTTCGAGGCTGGCCGGCCTGGTCGCGACACTCGAGAGTGCCGATGCACAGTGGGGTGCGAAGATCGCGCAGGCCAATGAGGATCTCGAGGCATTGGCGCCGGGATCGGTGCTCACCGCGGCAACTAAGGCGATCGAAGACGCTAAGCGACAGGATCCCAGGTCGGACCCGGATCGTTTGCGTACGTCCGCGGCAGCGTTCCAGCAGCTTTTCGGGCGAGCGCCATCCAGTCCGACGGACTGGAAGACCGCGGAAGCGTTGAATCCGAACAGTTATGATCCGAAGTATCAGGGCGTGCCACCGAGCATAAAGGTTGCGCGAATCGAGCCGGTGCCGGGGCAAGGGATCGTACGCGCCGCCGCATACATTCCTGCAGCGCAGGTGTTCAACGTGCCGGAAAACGACCTGGGCGACAATCGGGCTGAGGATCCCGACTTCGATCCCGAACATGCACGCGTGGTTACCTATGTCGACTACGAGAACGGACTCATCATCACCCGACAGAACCCCTCGGTGACTATCTCCGGTGAGGTGAAGGTCGGCGAGCCTGAAGTGCAGGCGCAGCAGCTTCCTAACGGTTCGGTCATGATCCAATACGACGCGGCCAACCCGTTTGCGCCGCCGGGATCGAACCTCAGCGGGCACAGCGTCAATGGTGAGCTTGTGATATCACCGGCCAGCGGGAACCCCGGCACACCGCGGGTCATCGCAGGTGGGGAGATAACCAACTACCCGTCGATGGAGATCTACCAGGATAATTCCGCAGGAAACGGCCGACCTGTCTTGATCGATCCGGCGGACTCGGGAAGTCAGTGGGGTCCATTCGCGAACCTACCGTCCTTTCACGAGGTAGGAGGAGGCAAGGACATGTTCGAGCCGTTCAAGGCTGACTTCAGCGATCCGAACTGGGAACGGAACAAACCGACCTCTTTAGGTGGTCCGAGTAATCCACCCACGACCGTGGTTGTCCGCTAGTGGAGCCAAGAAGCGAGGCAGACAAGCGCCATGTGCTGTTCGACTCGGACTTTTGGCAGGCGGCCACGGTTACAGTGCCTCTCGCCGCCGCCGCTTCTGTGCTGATCTTTGCACTGGTGGTCAGCGTTGCCGATGGGGGTGCCCCGTCGCACGACCTGTCGAAACATTGGGTTTACGCCGCCGTGGTCTTCGCGATGACCGTGGTTGGCGCATTCTCCGCCTGGCGGAGGACGCCTAGGACTCTGGGCACAGCCGCCGGTGTATCGGCAGCTGGCTTGCTGGTCATTTTCGTATGGTTGGCGACGGCATGAGCAGACTACCGTCGAAGTATGTACGGCAGGACTGGTTCGGTCCCGAGTCCTTCGTAGCCGCAGTCGTCGGTATGGTCTGCATTTCGCTGCCCTACACGGGTCTGGTTGCCCGAGACGCTGTCTGGCTCATAGCGGGACCTCCGCTCGCTGGAATCCTCCTCATCGCCCTCAGCGCTACCGGACTTCCGCTCAGTGATAGCCTTCGCCGTACCGGTGTCGGGTTGCTTTCCTCGTTCGCCGGATTTCTGCTGGCAGTCCTGGGACTTCTTGCCGGTATCGCTGTCGGAGCGATGTTGACTTAACGTCGCCCGCGCGTGACCTTGATGCCGAATGCTCGTGGTGCAGACCCCCCACGTTCAGCGTGAACATCGGCGCAGGACCGGTTCAGGGTCTCCATCCTTGAGAACAGGTTACTCATCAGCCCACCTGATCGGTGGTATTCGCGATCTGTGTCGCGTTCTCGATATCCTCACCGGTGATGCGCTTGAACGAGATCGCCATGACCTCACGCATATTCTTCACGGTTTCGATGTGTTCGAGGATGACGTTTTCGATCGAATTGTCTTCGCCGGTGGCCTGCTTCAGGAACTTCTTTTCCAGATCATGGGCCATCTTGAAATCACCGAAACCCGATACGTTTGCGGTATCACGAGCCAGGGCGAGCATTTCTTGCAAGTCTTTGATGCGCTGATCGCATGCCTTCGCGCACTGGTATGCGGCGTTCTCATCGTCGAGGTACAGTTCTCCGGCTCTCGCTTGGGCGACAAGCCGACTCCACTGCGTCGCATTGTCCTCGCTCACGCGATTCCCCTCCCTGATCAGTGCGGTAGCGAAGGAACAATCGACTCGCCGACGCGATACAGGACTTTGCACGGGTCTTCGAGACCGTCCATGCCGGCCCGATTCAGAATCCTCAATTGCACAACACCCTGGGACGCGGCGAAAAGGACGTCACAACCGAGATTCTTCGATGCGCCCTCTACCTCGAATTGCCGGCCTTGGCGGCCCGCAACCGTGACGTCCTGGAAGTCGACGTTCCCGGGCTTTCGCTCGAACTCTGGCACTGTGCGACCGGTTGAAAAGACTGTGATGAAGTACTTGGGCCCATCCCACCTACAGATCTCCCAGCCGGACTGGTGCACTCCACCGATGCCAGTCTCCTCGGTGCCGGGATCGACTCCCGCCTCTCGCAACGCATCGTCGGGAATGCCTGTGCACGGGTTGAACAGGGCCTTGGCCGCGGTGGTAGTTGTGAGGGGCGAATCGTCCGTGGTGGCCCCGCAGCCAACCGCACTCGATATAAGCAGAAAACCGAGCAGCGTCAACGTGATTCGGCGCCCCATCCCCACCCTCTCCACCTGCGACGGCTCAGAATGCGACCACTCTAGCAGACGACCCACGGACTCACTTTCTCACGACCATGGCATCGTTCTGCGCGTACCGTGCAATTCGGAGGTCAGTGAGAGGAAGGCCCCGACCTTGGCCCATGGTAGGCCCTGATCGGGGCTGTCCTCTGTTGCCTGCGTGGTTCGATGAGTCAGGCAGACCAGGTGAATTCGTTGTCTTTCACGCCTGCGGTGAAGGCGTCCCACTCGCCCGGTGCGAACACCAATGCGGGTCCGGCCGGGTCCTTGGAATCGCGCACACCGACGCCCCCTTCTACGAAGGCAACTTCGACGCAGTCCCCACTCGGCTGGCTGTGACGACTCTTAAACCACTTCGCCCCGGACAAGTCCTTGCTCACGCGGCGTACTCCTCTGCAATATCCTGCACCAGAACCCTGGTGTCATCCTCGCTCAATGCCACCTGCCGGAGGCTTGCCAGCGCCGCCTTGTGGCGCTCGATCACACTATCGTCTTCCAGGAACAACGCGCCCGTGAAGCCCTCCACGAACACCACGGGTGGTTCTGCCATCCGACTGGCATGCAGGGGCGGGAAGTCGAACAGCGTGAACGACTGGACCACCAATCCGAGGTGCCCACCGGCATCGAATGGGATAACCCGAATGGACACGTTCGGCAGACGCCCGATCTCCACGAGGTGCTGCGACTGCTCGCTCATCACCTCTCGGCCTCCGACTTGATGCCGCAACACCGACTCGGACAACAGCACTTCGAGCGAAAAATCTGGGTCTTCCACAAGCCTGCGCTGGCGCCGCGCGGCCAATTCGAGTCGTCGCTCCACATCCACCGCGGACATCGCCGGGTCGGCGGTCGCCACAAGCCATCTGCGGTACGCGGGGGTTTGCAGAAGGCCGGGCAGCAGCGTCAGCTGAAAAGTAGTCATCCGCCGACATGCCTGCTCGAGGCTCATGAAGTGATCGAAATGCGGGTTCACCACGTCGGCGTAGGCGCGCCACCAGCCGCTGGACGAATCGCCTTTGGCGGCTTTGACTTCCTGAAGGAGGCCGAGTACCTCCGTCTTGGCATCCTCATCGGCTCCGTAGAAGTCGAGCAGGTCGCGGAATTGCGCTGTGCTGATTCTGACGACTTGCCCGACTTCCAGTCGTCCGATGCCCTGTTTTGATACCTCAATCGCCAAGCCCGCCGCCAGCTGGCTCTTCTTGGCCTTGGTCCGCAATTCGCGGAGCCGACGACCGAGCGCCCGTCGAGGAAGGGTTGAACCACCGACCATTGTTTAGCCTCGCTATCTGATTCGGCCCAAACTGGACCTATCTACGAACAACCGCCCCACAGTGGACGCCCAGTGTATTCGAAGGAAAGTCCGCTGTATTCCGTCCAGCAGCAATTTTTTCGGGTCTACTTGGAGTCGCCCCGATGACCGGGAAACCTCGGATCCACTAGCTGCACTGAGGAGCCGGAAAGCTTTCGGACAGCGAGTTTTTGGTTTCCTCAAGCTGCCTTGTTCCGTTCGAACCATTCGGACTCTACCTCGTTCGGTGTCC
>NZ_JBFAYO010000021.1:0-143472 GCF_040681325.1 Nocardia sp. NPDC051787 | reverse complement strand
GATCCAGCCGAGAGCGCTCGCTACGCTCGCAACGAGGCACGCCCAATGGAGGAATTCCGTGACGGCAGCCCGGGGGAATTACCTGATCGTCGACATTGATGGTGGCGACCGCGATCTTGTAGTCCTGGAAGCGCCTGTACAGCCTGTCGGCCCGGTCTCGATACTCCTCGAGATTCGCACCAGCACACCGGAAGAAGGCTGCCCCGTCCGACAGTAGACGCGCGGGGATTTGGTGCACTGGCGGGTTCTCGAGCGTGGAGGCGTGAGTGAATTCCTCGGCGGCGAGGTCGTAGACGATGTTCCAATAGCTGTCCGGGTCGCCTTCAGGCATCCAGTACAACGCCCCGCAGATCGTGGACAACCGCTGCTGCCCGTCAAGCAGATAGTTTCGTGGGTAGTCCTCCCGCGGATCGGCCACCTCCAGGTTGGCGATCGCCCGGTCGCTGGCCAACTCTTCACGGCTCTGCCACAGCAGTACGCTACCGATCGGATAGTCACGCGCGACGGAATCCAGTAGTTCCAAAACTTGTTTGCGGTTCCACACGAACTCCCGCTGGAACTTGGGCAACAGGATGTCACCACTCTTGATCCGACGCGCGAGATCGATCAAGCTCTCGGTCCCAGTGTGCAACGCCCGCACCGACGCCAAACCGCCTGTCATTACTGGTCCTTTCGACGGGAGCCGCCATGCCCATGCGACCCTAGCAGCGAGGTCCGACAACGCCTCGGCGGCGCGGGATGCTGCTGATGTTGCGGGTCGTGACGTTGGTGACGCGGTGGCAAAGGTGGTGAGCTGAGGGGCGGTTCTTTCGGCGGCAGGATGTGAAGCGCCAACTCCCACGTCCGCCGCAAGCTGAAAGAACCGCCGTGATTCACCGTAATGCTCCGCTGACCGTCGAGGGCCGCTACCGGCTTGTACAACGTTGCCAGACCCGGGCGATCGCTCATGTCGCCGCCGAGATGGGCCTGTCACGTCAATGTGCAAGTAAGTGGGTCAACAGGTTTCGCCGGTTCGGCGAGCTGGGCTTGCTCGACCGGTCCTCGGTGCCGCACCGGTCACCGACAGCGACACCGGCCGAGACGATCGTGCGGATCGAACAGCTGCGACGTGAGCGCAAATGGTCGGCACGACGCATCGCCACCGAACTATGTGCCGAGGGCACGATGATCTCGGTGCGGACGGTAACCCGCCACCTGGCCCGGCTGGGACTGGCCCGGCGGCGATTTCTCGACCCCACCGGCGCATCCAATCGGGCGCCGCGCCGTATCACCGCCCACCGTCCCGGGCACATGGTGCACGTCGATGTGAAGAAGGTCGGAAGGATCCCCGACGGCGGCGGCTGGCGTGTGCACGGCAAGGGCTCCGATCGGGACAAGGCTGTCGCCCGAGCCAAGAAGCGCGGCACCCGCACCGGCTACGTATTTCTGCACACCGCGGTCGACGGCTTCTCGCGGCTGGCCTACACCGAGGCCCTGCCGGACGAGAGAGCCATCACCGCCATCGGATTCATGTTCCGAGCGCGAGCATTCTTCGCCGCTCACGGCATCCTCCACATTCAGCGGATCGTCACCGACAACGGCGCATGCTACAAAGCGACCGACTTTGCGAAAGTCCTGCTCGGAGCCCGCCACCAACGCATCACCCCGTACACGCCACGGCACAACGGCAAGGTCGAGCGCTACCACCGCATCCTGGCCGAGGAATTCCTCTACGCCCGCGAATGGACCAGCGAAACCCAACGCAGCGACGCGCTCGGCGTCTGGAACATCCACTACAACTACCATCGACCACATTCGGCCGCCGGAAACCGGCCACCAGCCAGCCGCCTCCACACCGGCGTTACCAACGTCACGGCCTCATACAGCTAGACGTAACCCAGGAAACGAGCTGAACGTTGGTGGCCGCTATACGCAGAGCGGGTCGTCTCCTATGGGCGGACGCGGTGACCGAGGGGTATGCACTGCCGCAACATCTCGCGGTCGTGACACCCCCTAAGGAATGTCATGTCACTAGCAGAACCGGGGCCCCGTCCCTTGTCCTACCCATCCTGAGCGTGGCGGTCGGCGGTCAATCGGTTGTGTTGTCCCGGACCAGACTGAAGGCCCGTCGAGACGATGAGCGGGGCTGACCAGGACAAACAGTGCAAATGACGGTAGACCAGCCCGTACCCGAAATCACTCACAAGAGCATCGGTGGGTCTAGGGTCAGGCGCGGGATGCACGACATTCCGCTCACTATTCGAGCCAGCTCTTGCGTTGGTAGTAGCGGTCCATCTCTTCGTCCTCCTCCGGCGTCGGTTCGCGTCGCTGCTGCGGCCTGGACTGCTGCGGAGCTGGCCAGGAAGGAGTTCGCGGCTGCGACCACGATGGCGCGGCTGGAGAAACTTCGCGAGGCAACGGCTGGCTGAGCGCGTCAACGGCACGCTCGTGCTGTGCGCGCAGGCGGGGATCGTTCTCGATCTGCGCTATCGCCGCGGCAACGGACTTGCGCGCATTGGCGAGCGCGGTGGCGTGCAGGCGAACGATAGCCTCGACAAGGGTGTCGGGGTCGAGTCGACGGCCGACATCGGTGAGCCGGATCGCGCGTAGGCTTCCATCCGGACCGACTTCCACGGCTGCGACATCACCAGCCATGGACGCCGTGGCGGGCTGGGCGAGGGAGGTTTCCAGCTGTTCGATGTTGCTGGTGAGCGGGTCGATATCCGACATGAGAAGTCCTCCCCGTTTCCTGATTCCTGCCGCCGAAGCTTATAGTGACCGGGGACCGGGAAACCAGCGGGCCGGAGGGTGGCCAAGCGAACCGAGGGGGAAAACTTGGGGGCACAAGACATTCTGTATCTCGACATCCCCGCCACCCGAGCGCTTGCCGATGGGCTCGGAACTGCCGGTGAACAGGTCCGCGTGGTCGGCCGGGGTGGTGCTCTCGCCGACGGGATGGTCGACGGTTTCCCAGGTGCCAACGCGCCCAACGCCTACCACGCTGCGAGCCGTCGAGCGGACCAAGCGATGGGCGCAGTAGCCACCGCGATGATGGAGATGGGCGGCACCGTCGTCGGTGCGATTGTGACTTATCAGCAGCGTGATCAGTCCACCGCCACCGGAATCGGTGCGGCCACCGAGGGTGTGCGATGAGCCAGCACCTGACCGTGCCGCAGGTATTGAGTTGGCGTCCCGAAGCATTCATCGCCCAAGCAGGCGACTGGGATCGGCAGGCGAACGAACTGCGTACCAACCTCGATGTCCAAAACCGCTCTGTCGACGGCTCTCACGAGACATTCCAGGGCCGGGCTGGCGACGCGATGCGCGATCGGTTTCGGCAGGTCTACGACAAGGCCCGGAAAGCTTTGGAGGCGTTGGAGAAAGGCCGTGATGCTGCCAAGATCGCGAGCTTGAACTTCACTGCAGCCAAGTCCCTGGTGCAGCAGACCAAGGCCGCTGCCGAGGCGAAGGGGCTGGATGTCGCTCCTGATGGCACCTGCACGATCAGGGAGTCGACCAAGCACGCCGTTTACGCATCCGTCAACGGTGATGCGAACAGGTACGTCACCGCCATGGCGGCGCTTCGGACATCCTCCGACCAGCAGACCGCATTCGTCAAGCAGGCGCTGAACCACGCTGCCGACGTGGATAGCCAGGCGGAAAGGGCCATCAACATCGCCTTCGCTGACCTACCAGCCGCGGATTCCTTCGGCAATGCGACCACGCCGACCTCGCAGCCGAAGCCGGCACCGAAGAACGGCACCCCTCAGGAGAATCGCGCGTGGTGGGATTCGCTGACACCCCAGGAGCAGGCGTCGGTGATCAACACGCAGCCCGCGTCCGTGGGTAATCTCGATGGTTTGCCCGCCAGCGTGCGAGATCAGGCGAACCGAAATCTGATTCCGATCGAGAAGGCGCGGCTCGATCAGGAAGTCGCCGTCAACGAGGCACTTGTGAAGGCCAGCCCTACATCGGCATATGCGCAGCAACAGCTCGAAGACTCCAAGAAGCGCCGGGACGACCTTCTGGCGGTGGAGAAGGCGATCGCGAACCAGGATGGCAAACCGCCTCGGCAGCTGATGGTGCTCGATACGCAATCCGGGCGGCAGGTGCGGGCCGCCGTCGCGGTCGGTGACCCGGATGGCGCCGACCACGTTTCGGTCACCACTCCGGGCCTTGGCACGAACGTGCGTGAATCGCTGGGCAGCATGGTCAACGAAGCAGAGCAACTCAAGAAGGAATCCGAGTCACAACTGTCACAGGCGGGAAGACCGAACGAGACCGTTTCCACAATCGCGTGGATCGGCTACGACCCGCCGCAGAAGACATACAACGACCTCGATATCGTCAACGTTGCATCTCCGGACCGTGCGCAGGAAGCAGCGCCGGTGCTGGCCAAGTTCTACGAGGGCCTCGATGTCGCGAGCACACAAAATGATCCGCACATCACGGCTTTGGGCCACTCGTACGGGTCACTGACAACCAGTTTGGCGCTCCAAGAGAACGGCAGGGCGGTCGACGACGTCGTGTTCTACGGGTCACCGGGCCTCGGCGGACATATTCCGGCAGCCCCCATCCCCGCGCTTCCCGGGTTGATCGCGATGTCCGGTGTGAACGACATGGTCGACTCGCCGGCTGACCTAGGGTTGCAGAGCCACCACGTGTACCAGATGACCGAGCACGATGACCCGGTGGCGAACTTCAGCAGCTTCGGCCGCAGCCCTAACCAAATCGATTGGATCACCCCTCTCAGCACCGATCCGATCACCGTTGATGGTCGGACTTACACGGGGGCATCGGGACATGCCGAATACCCGCGCACCGACCCCAGCACCGGTAACCTGCACCGCTCCGGATACAACCTCGCCGCAATCGTGGCAGGACTACCCGAGAATGCGATGCGATGAGAACCCGATTCCAACGGACAAGCCTCACCGTCGTGATCATTCTCGCGAGCATCGCCTTGTCGATTATCGCGGCTGTCGTGCTGACGGTCGTGGTATACGAGGCGGCCGATGATCCGCACCCACGGACGACGGACGAGGAAACTCGGCAAGCTACGCAGCAGCTTCTCGAGCGACCCAGCCTCGAAGAAGCCGAACGCCAGGTGCGGACGATCATGGAACAGATTGGCGCGGTGGCCAGCGAACTCGTGCCAGGAATCAGCCTAGGCCCGAACCGCGACCGAGAGGTCGCCAGCTGTCCGCGGCCATTCGACCAGACAGAGGGCCGAACGGTGCGACTTCAAAATCTGTACTCGGATACACGAATACCTGACGACGTCTGGCGCATGTATGTCGAACGGGTACGTGCGCTGGCCGCCACTCTCGGTGCCATCCAGCAGCGGCAGGCAACTGAGGAACCAAGCGCCGAGGTGGGGCGTGGCGCGAACTTCTACAACCCCGATACTGGCACGACGATCTGGATCGGCAGCGACCGTGTCACCATCATCTCCGGAACCGTCGGATGCCACCTGCCGCAGGACAAGTTCGGCTCGCCTATCCCGTCGATTCGGTGATATTCGTGGCAGGTGGAACCGTCTGGTCGCGCGGCACGTCCAACTAGGTAACCGCACGCTGTAGCAGGAAGGTCAGTGATGGACATCGGACACACCTCGGCGGCCGAACTGTGGCAGGCAGCGGTAGCCGGGCAGTTCCGCCTTGAACCAGATACCGCGCGTGAATGTGCGGCCCACTTCGACTGGTTCGCGGAGATGATGCGCCTTCGCCAAGAGGAGATGGGACGACTCCAAAAGCTCGATGGATTTGGCGGATTCGACTCAGCGCAGCAATTGCAGTCTGGGTTCGAGGGCAAGGCCGTTCAGGGGGCAGAAGCCCTGATAGCGGCGGAACAAAGTGCGCTTCGCATGAAAGCGGCAATCCTCCGCGCAGCTGGAATGCTCGACGAGGCGGACGCTGCCAACGCAGCCGCGATTAGCACCGCGACCCGGGAGGTCACACAATGAAATGGGGTGCCATCGGCCATAGGACAGCGGTGCTCGCGCTGACTATCGGAGCGCTGGGTGCGTGTTCGAACGACGGCACCCCGGCATCGGAGTCGTCGGCATCTGAGCCAGCCACGGCGACGACAACCCTCAGCAGACCAACCTTGACGGCCTCCAAGCTCCAACCGCCTTCGCAGGACAACGAATTCACGAAAGCCGGTGGACGCCCCAAGGTTGTAGTCGATCCTTGCACGTGGGTCGAAGATGACGTGATTGCTCGACTCGGGTTCGACCCGGCCACACGGAAGCGTGGCAATGACATTGTCGGTGAATACACTTTCCTCACATGTGATTTCAGGACTCCAGATAGGACCCTGCAACTCGATTCCGGGAATGTCGCGCTCGAAGAGGTAAAGAGCAAGTATGCAGGGAAGACGCAGCCAGTGACCATCAATGGTCGTGAAGCCGTTATCACCCAGAAGACCAATCTCGACGAGTGCTCACTCGACATGCGGACGAAGGCGGGGTATCTCGGTCTTTCCTTCTTCGTTAGCACCCCGGGCCGCGTTAAGGGCCTCAAGCCCTGCGACGGCATAGTAGAAGCCGCGACAGCCCTTGAACCTTCCATCGGTAAGGACAACTGATCGTGGGCAACGACGAGTCGAACCCGTCTGGGTCCCCGTTCCCCGTCTTGCCGGGGATTCCGGGTCTTGATTCGAAGGTGGCGCCGAAACGCGATGCGTCGCAGACGATGCAGCGTGGGGCCGAGGGGGCGGACCGTCTGGTTGGTCATGGAGGACGGGACCCTGCCTACATCCAGCGGATGGAGGAGTTCGCCGGACTGTCGCATCAGGAGATCTACGAGAAGGCGCAGGCAATGCAGCCTGGTGTCATGCACTCGTCGGCGCAGGCGTGGAAGAAGATTGGTGACGCCTTCCTGGCCAACATAATGGGTCTCAACGCGAGGTTGCGTATGAGCATCGCGCAAGGCTGGGAGGGGTCCTCAGCGGACGCAGTGCAGGCCGCGACGCAACGCTTCCTGAACGAGCTGGGCGATATCCAGGACGTCGTCCAAGGGGCGTACCAGCGGATTGAGGCTTCCGCATTTGGGGCAGAGGTGGTGAAGGCACAAATTCCGCCAGTCCCCCCGTCGGCGCCGATTCCAGCGCTTGCGGGTGCGGAAAGTCCCGCGCAGGCGGTCGCTCAGCGGGCGATCGAGCAGGAAGCGCATCAGACCGCCATCTGGGCGATGCGGAATTACTACGTGCCAACATACGAGCCTGCCGGACAAGGAGTCCCGACCTTCGTCGCCCCGAGTTCGCCAGCGGACGGCCCGGGGTTGCCGGTACCCAACGGTCTGGGCTCGACAGCAGGCTTAGCCAACGGTAACCAGCAGGTCGGCAGTGGCTCCAGTGAACCGACCGCGCCCGGTGGGCCTGACACCCGGGGAGAGCCGGGGACCGAAACTGCAGGAGTCTCACCAGCCGCTGCGGCCGCGGATTCGACCGGGAGCCAAGGAAGCAGTCCGCAGACCACCGGTACGCCAGCATCGACCACGCCCGCCGGCGTCAGTCCCGGCAATACCACACCGACGGGAGCTGCTCCGGCGAGTGCGCCCGGACAACCAAGCTCCACAATCCCAGGTTTGCCCGGTCCGGGCACCTCGGCAAGCCCGGGGGGTCCAGGGCACAGCGTCCGGAGCCCCGGAGCTGGCAACCCGTCCGGTGTGCCTGGTGGTGTTGCGGCACGGCACGCCGCTTCGGCGGGAATGCCGGGTATGCCCGGGATGATGCCACCCGGTGCGCGGGGGAAGTCCTCGGACGACGACAAGGAGCACCAGGGCCGCCGGGAGCTGTTGGTCCATGAGCGGAACAAGATCGACCTCGTCGGTGAACGCACGCCAACTACCCCGCCAGTGTTCGGTGCGGGCGCTGCACCACCGTCTGATGACTGGACCGACGCCCGCGACCAACCTCGACCAGATCCGGGTGAGCGCAGTCGATGAGGTGGGAGTACAGCCCTGACGAATTCCTATATGCCTGGCAACAGTTGGGCGCCGACCGCAACCCCGTCCCGCTGAGCCTGCGGCCGTCGGTGGCGTGGCGCGACGAATGGGAGGAGATCGAACGCGAGCTGCGGCGGCGACTTCCGGTGCTCGAGGATCCTGATCTGCTGCCGGTGCTGCGGACCGCTGCAGACCCAGACATGTCGCTCATCCTGATCGGTAACCGGAGACATCCGCTACGGGCCTGCGGTGCGGTGACCGCGAACATCGGTGTCACGATGGTGCAGCGGCCCGGCCCGGAGCCTGCAGTCGGCGGCAACGTCGTGATCGAGGTCGGCTCTCCGGGGTTGGTGCCGAAGGTCCTTGCCGCTGTCTCTGGAAATCAGCCCGCGGGTCGACATACCAGCATGGTCGAGTCCTGGGACCGGCTCAAGGAGGCGCAATCGGTTGTTGGGCTGGTTCGCGACGAGTCGTCAATTCTCGACCGGATGCGTAGCCTGCTTGCCGCACCTCGCGTCGGCTCTGGGCATATCGAGATCCTGGGTGACCGCCGCGCGGCACGCCCTCTTCCACCCCGATACCTGAGCTGGTTCGATGTCGAGGGCGACGGCCGCTACACCTACACACGCGAGCATGGCGACTTCCGCATCGACCCATGTAGTGCTGATGAGTTTCGTCGATGCCTCACTCGGCTGATGGAGGCGTAGCACGCGGATCGTTGTACCAGATTTGTTGGTACCTGGAGAATGGCTATCGCTCTCTCTTCACATATTCCCATACACCCTGTACTAATTTTTCTGGCACACTTTGTATTGGTTCAGCGCTGTAGGGTCGATTCCTTCGGCCAGACGGTAGAACCATCGGCTACGGCCGTTCTCGCTATACTCCTGCTCGTCGCACTCCACAACACCGAGCACGTGGAGGGCCTGAAGCTGACGATCCACAGTGGCGCGCGGCTTTTCGATGCCCTTGCGTACCTCCGATGTGGAAGCGCCGGGATGCTCGGCCAGGTAGTCGATGATCGCCAGGCGTAGCGGTGGCATTGAATCCCGCGCGCACCGGATGGCTAGCCGTAGTGCGTCGTCTCGCCCGATCCCAATCGCCACAGCGCCGCGCACAACCTGCGTCAGCTGCTTGGCGAACCGCGTCGGCATCTCCGGGTTGTGGGCGTCGATGACATCGCCCCGATAGTCGAACTCGACTCCGGTTCTAGCCACTGTGACCAGATTTGCTGCGGCTAGCAGGATATCGGTCACGGTCATTGGCTCGGTGTTCATCCCCGCGAGAACCCCGGCCACCGCGTTGCGCAGTTCTTGCCGCATCGCGACTTCGTTGCCGGTGTTTCCGATAGCGCGCCTACCCGCCGCGATGCGGTGCTTGCGCGAGTCGGTGCGCACGAGCACGAAACGGTCCCCCATGGCAGCAACCACGGTATGTGCCTTGTCCCAGGCGGTGGTGACGGCCCCGATGACCGCGATACGGCCGGTCCATTTGAGACTTCGTCCGCCGTCGCTCCCGATGTTGCGTTCCCACTGCCCGTCGTAGACTTCCCGCAGCGCGGCGAGAACTTCCGCCTGACCATCGCGATTCATCGACAGCACGGTGGTCACGTCCTTGATCACCAGCACGCCGCGGTCCCCGAGCTTGCGGAGCAACCCACCGGTCGCATCGTGGCCGCGTTCCCGCCGCGACGTACCGGATAACAGCGCGCCTTCCGATCGGATGGTCGAGGTGACGCATGCTCCCGCGCCTTCCGCGGCCGCCACCGTTTCGGTTTTGGCGTTCCCCGACCCGGCGACCAGCAACCGCCACAGCGGGTCGCCGTCGAGCCGCTCCACCGCGAGCGTAGCCAGCACCACGTCAAGTGACCCCGTGTCGAACTCGGCACCCAGCCACTTCCGAAACACCGCCCGCGCCTGCTCGATGCCGATGGGCTCAGCATCCAATACAGTCAGCTCAGTCCGCAGATCTGCTAGCGCGGTCGGCAGCCCCTTCAGTGGCCTGCGGTTACGTTGCAGACGCCACTTCTCCCTGATGTTGGATTCGGTCCAGCTGTAGTCGCGCGGCGCGGTGTCCAGAAGGACCGTCCCGGCCTGCTCGACCGTCAAGCTGTTCCAGTGCTCGCGGGCGAGCTGCCCGAGTCGGTACGCGGCATCCGAACACAACTTTTCCCATCCGCGGCCCTTTTCGTCCCGGTAGCCCCGTGTCCAGTTCTTCGCGGCCCGCAGCTCGTCGCGGATGCCGTCCACCGTCCTCGTCATGTAGCGGTCCACCCTCTCGCGCTGGTCTGCGGTCAGCGTGCTGTACTCGACGTGTTCACCGGGTGGCTCATCGGCGAGTGGCTCGGGTCGGAGTTCATCGACCATGTTGGCGATGGCGGCGCCGGAGTCGTCGTCGGGTCCGTCCTCGGCAAGCCGGTCTAGCTCGGGCTCTACTACCCACTCGTAAGTGCGAACCTCGCCGTGGTCTGCCTCAGCCTTGGACCGTTTCCGGGTCGGCGGCAGGAACACGAAGCCGCAGCCCTGCCCGTCGACTCCCGCCTTCACGTCCAACCCGGGCCGCACGCCGTCGCGGCTACGCACGCCCAGGGCGGCGACGAACTCGTGCCCACCGCCGCTCGGTGTCGCAGTGCGCCCATATGAGGCGGGCCAGACCCCGGCCGCGAGCATGGTATTCCTGGTGACGTCGCCGGCATGCCGCGGGTCGTAGTCCAGTGCATCGATTCCGTGTCCACACACCATGCCCAGCGCGTCGCCGTCGCGGTACTGCTCGAGCACGGCCGGATCAGGCCGCGTCAACTGCCATCTCCGGGGCAGGTCATACCCGCAGTGGTCGGTACCTCCGTCTGGGTCCCAGCCACCCTCGGCGTCCACCGCCTTATGGGCCACGAACACTGGGATGCCGAACCCGATCAGCGCACGGGCGATGTCCAGCGCGGTCATGGGATCATACCCCCGCCATTTTCAGGATCACTGTGCTCGTTCGCGATGCGATACAACAGGTCCCGCTCGCTCCGCTCCACCATGCGACTCATGCGAAGCTCATGCGGGGCGATCCATTGCTCGATCGCGTTCCCGACCAGCTCGCGCAGCACCGGCGACGGCAAGGCGTCGACCTCGACGGACCGGCCATCGAAATTCCTTGCACGCGAGTCGGATTTCTTCGTCGGCCGGGTGGGTAGGCCGTAGTCCTCGATCTGCGCTTCAGTCACGGCCAGACGCTCGAACGTGAAGTCGACCTTCGGCGCGAACTCACGCAGTCTCCGTTGGGTGTGCTCCCATGCTGCGACGCCCGACGGATCATGGTCTCCCAATTGGTAAATGACGGCGGGCTTGCGGTCCGCAACAATGTCACGCGCGGTCTGCCATAAGAATGACTCCGACGAGAATCCGCGCGCGATCCTCAGCGGGACATCCCACTCATCGGTGACGCCGGAGACGACAGAGGTGATCGCATCCTTCTCGGACCAGACTTCCAAGTGAACACCCTGGTCCTTCCACAGGCTTCGCCGGTAGCTCGACGCCGCATCATCGAGTGCCGCATCGACATTCCGCCACGTCTGCGGACGGAAAGCCCATCGGGTGCCGTCACGAAACCAGTGGTAGGAGATACGCCCGCCCCGCCGCATCGCCAGCACCCGCCGTTGCACGACCGCGTAGCCCTGCTCCGTCTTCGGCACGGCGCCCAGGGACATAACCCGGTAGAATGCCCCCCGGATCGTAAGCGGGTGCTCAGCCTCAGCGACTCGGTAGATGATGTCGTCGATCTCGGCGATCTCGGCGTTGGTTCGCCGCGGCCGTTTTATGTGGCTAGTCGCGTAAATACTCAAGGACGACCACCCCACATCAGATGACACCGGGCGAAGGTCCGCACCCTCAGTCCCGGCGTGACTTGGTGCACGGTCACCGTGCCCGCGACGGAAGCGCCCGGTACACCTAGCGCGGTTGCCAGGTCGACTCCTTCGGCGTGGGATAGCGGTCGCCGCCGGAGCCGGGCCAGAGGGTGCTCCTCGAACCACTCCCGGTCGTCCTGCATCGCACGGTCGGCACCCATACCGACGGGGCATGTACTCGCATGGGCCAGGTGGCGGTCGCCGTCTAACGTGGCTCCGCAGTCGGGGCACGCTAACCTGGGAAGTACGAGAAGTCCTCTTCGAGCCCCTGGCGTCGCCGTCGCCGGGAGTTTTTCTTGCGGTCATACTGCACCGCCACCCGTATCGAGCTGGAGCTGGCGAAGCACCCAAATGGACGGAATTCGCAGCCGATTCCGCACCCGAATGACCGGCCACTCGCCGGATCGCGCGGCGGCGTAGCCAGTCGATCGCCCCACGCCCAGCGCCTTGCATGTGACATCGACAGATACCGTCGGGTGCGACTTGAGCCGTCGTATTACCTCGGGCTCGTACGTAATCGTTGATTGGGTGTTCATACCTTCCTCATTGCCTGGCATCCTGCCATCCAGTATGGTTGCCAATTATGGCGCGAGTTACAACCACGAAAGACTGCGAACCCGACAAGCAAGTAGGCGACGTCGAGGAGGTCCACCAGCACAAGGGCCGCCAAGACGGGCTCATAGGAGCAGACGTCAAGCTCTTCGGGCACGACATCACATACCGAGTAATTGCCGCGACAGGGCCGAATGGTCCCGAGATGAGAGAACTCACCCTCGACGGCAACGGCCGCGCGATCGTATCGGACGATTTGCGTCGGGTTCCGGTGCGACGACTCGCGGCAGCGGCCGTCAGAGCCCCGGTCACCTTCCTGACGTCCGATTGGGAGCGACCAGAGGGTGCGCGGCGCGGCAACCAGCGGCTCGGAGACGATCACTATCGCCAGGTTGCCGAGATCGCCCGCGATGCGTTCGTGAAGGGGTTGCCGGTCCGTGAAGTGGTCGGGCGCGCACTCCACGCCAGCCCCTACACCGTCGACAAATGGCTACGTGGTGCGCGCGAGCGCGGTTACCTCCAGCGTGGCGAATTGCAAAGAACGACAAGGAGACTCAGAGAATGACCATCACGACAGACCTCGGTGACACAGCCAAGTACAGACGCCGCACCGAGCCGATCAACATGCACACCGCCGAGAACGGCAAGACCACCTTCTGGTTCCAGGTCGATATCGGCGTGAGACCGGATGGCAAGCGAGACCGGAAACGGTTCACCTACGCGACAAAAACCGAGGCACGGCGCGAATTCCGCCGAATCTCAACAGAGGTCGCCGCTGGTACCTACGTCGCGCCTACGAAGACGACAGTGGCCCAGCACATCACGACATGGTTGAACGGGCGACGAGATGTCCGGCGGGTGACCGTTGAGGGCTACCGCAACGCGTTGAAGCCGGTGGTCGATCGGCTCGGTAGCCTGCCGCTCCAGCAGTTGACCAAGAAGCATGTCGACGACCTGGTGAACTGGCGGCTGACCGAGGGCCGCGGTGGTCAGCGTCCGGTCAACGATGCGGCAACGGCCGTACTGGCGTTCGTTCGCCAGCACGCCGAGGGGGTCCGGTACGCAGAAGTCACCGCGAGGTTCGGCGAGAAGTCCGGTCGGTATCTCGATCGCCTTCGCGCCTCCGGTCGTGTGGTCCGGCCCAAACGTGGGATCTACATCGCGGCAACGGACATTGTGCAGCCTGCTGAGCCGCGTGGGGTATCGGAGCGCACAGTCACCACGATGCTGATACATCTGACCGCCGCGCTGGACGACGCGATGGCCCAAGGTCTGGTCACCCGCAACGTCGCCCGCTTGGTCAAGCGCCCCGATGTCGCCGACAAGGAAATGCAAACGTGGACCCGCGAGCAGTGCCGCCAGTTCCGCCAGCACGTGCGCGAGCATCGCCTGTACGCCCTTCTCCTTCTTTCCCTGTGCGGGCTGCGCCGCTCGGAGATCATGGGCCTGCGCTGGTCGTGCATCGAGGGGCCCATGCTGAACGTCCGCCGCGGGCGTGTTGCCGTCGGTAAGGACGTAGAAGAGGGCGACCCGAAGTCGAGGCGCAGCAAGCGCAGCCTGCCATTGCCAGCCGATGTCGTCGCGGCGCTCGGTCGGCTGAAGATCACGCAGAAGACCGAGGCGCTGGCGCTGGGGGAGTCGTGGTCGGACGATCGCCTGGTCGCCGTGCATGAGGATGGGACGCCGCTCCGGCCTGAGTGGTACACCGACGAATTTCAGCGCCAGGCCAAGGCCGCGGGCGTCCCCGTGATCCGGCTGCACGATGCCCGGCACACTGCCGCCACGATCCTGCTGGACTCCGGGACGTCGGTCTCCGCGGCCGCGAAGTGGCTTGGTCATGACGCAGGGGTGCTGCTGCGGGTCTACGGCCACGTCTATGACGAAGCACTGGAAGCGGCGGGCGGGACCCTCTTCGGCGACGGCGGCGCGACGACGGGATCCTAATTCGCCTACTCGTTGGCAAGCTGTAGGCAAGATCACGCTTGCCGGGCGGATCGCACGTGGCGATGGCGTGGACAGAACAGGGCAATGACCTGCCAGTCCATCGGTGGGCGCAGAGGGGATCGAACCCCCGACCGCTGGTGTGTAAAACCAGTGCTCTACCGCTGAGCTATACGCCCCTGCCGTGACCGGCGGTTTATGAATCTAGCGCGGCGAGCGCTTTCTCCCAAGCCGCCTGGTCACGGGGCTCTCCGGGGCCGTTCATCTCGGCGAAGCGGATGTAGCCTTCGCGATCGACGACGAACGTGCCCCGGTTGGGGTAGCCGGCTTTCTCGTTGAAGACGCCGTAGGCCTGGGCCACCGCGCCGTGCGGCCAGAAGTCCGACAGCAGCGGGAAGGTGTAGCCCTGTTCGGCGGCCCAGATCTTGTGCGTGGGCGGCGGGCCGACCGAGATCGCGAGGATCTCCGCGTTGTCGTTCTGGAACTTGGGCAGCTCGTCGCGCACCTTGCACAGCTCGCCCTGGCAGATCCCGGTGAACGCGAGCGGGTAGAAGACGATCAGCACGTTCTTCTTCCCGCGGTAGTCCGACAGCCTGACTTCCTGGTTGTTCTGGTCTTTCAGCGTGAACTCCGGCGCGACAGTGCCAACCTCTAACGGCATAGCTGATCCTCCATCGTCTCGGGTTCCACCGGACGGGCATGCGACACCGCCCTGGTGGAAACCATAGCGCGGCGGGTCAGCGCTGCTTCGAGGGAGCCTTGGGCTGCACCAGACGGCTGCCCGTCCACGCACCCAGGCTGATCGCCGAGGTCTGGGTGAGACCGGCGGTCGGCGCGGATTCGGCGATCTCGCTGGGTTCGACGTGTCCCGGCTGTCCGGTCTTGGGCGTGAGCACCCAGACGAAACCGTCGTCGGCGAGCGGGCCGATCGCGTCCATCAACGCATCCACCAGGTCACCGTCGCCGTCGCGCCACCACAGCAGCACGACGTCGATCACCTCGTCGGAGTCCTCGTCGACGATTTCGCCGCCGATCGCTTCCTCGACATCGGCCCGCAGGTCGTCGTCGACGTCCTCGTCCCAGCCCAATTCCTGGACAGCCAAGCCGTGTGAAATGCCAAGCTTCTGAGCGTAGTTCTGCGCGTCCGCCGCGGCGACCACGGTGGTGTCCTCCTCAACTCCCGACAGTATTAGTTGCAAGCGAACATGGTTATGGGCTTCAGCGCAAGCCGATCCGGCGAAATAGCTACCGAATGTCGTGTTGCGATGGTGTGTCAGAGCCTTCTCAGCGTCTCGGGCAGGAGTCGCGCACGACGTTGCGCGCGTCGTTCACCCGTCTGCTGGCGTCGTTGAGCGCCGCGACGGGCGCGGTGTAGGTCATCGTGCGCGTCTCGGCGGCCAGCGCGCGCGCCGCGTCCACGTACTCGGTGAATTTGGCGGCCAGGTCCGGCGGCAGCGTGTCCTTGGCGGCGTTCACGCCGCTCTCCACCGTGTTCGCGGCGTCCTCGAGGGTCTGGGCGGCCGAGTCCCGTCTTGCGACGTAGTCGGGCGCGTTCGAATCGTGCGCGTCGACGAACTCGTTGTACCTGGTGACACCCACACCGGTGGTGCCGGGGAACTGCGTGCAGTTGTCGGCGATGGCCTTGGCCTCCGCCGCCGCGCGCCGCGAGGAGGTCGCCGCCGCCGATGAGGAGGCCGCCTCGGTCTGGTACGCCGCCAGATCGCTCGCGTTGGGGCTCGCCGAGCCCTCCACCCGGTTGGCGCACCCGGCCACGACCAACCCGATCGCGACGGCACCGGTAGCGCACACCATTCCGAACCCGCGTGGGTTCAGCAGCTTCATCGTCCTCCCCGCTCCTCACGGCTGCCACGGCTCATCATGCTCACCTTGCCTGTCGAACGCTACTGGATTTACGGCTGAGATGATGACCTGGGACGCGCCATCGGCAAGGATGGATGGTGCGCCCGAACCTTTCGTAAACGGGCGGTCCGCCAACCACGCGAGCCCGCCCGGGGATAAAGACGCCATCAGCATGTCCACCCCTGTACGAGGAGCAGATTTGACCGACCTGATCCACTCTCCCGCACCGGCGAAATCCGCCGGCGCCAGCTCCGCACCCGCTCCCGCCGTGAGCCGTGATCCGGAAGGGTCGCACGCGCCGCAGCAAGGTGGCCGGGTGCGGGTGATCCGCGAGGGGGTGGCGTCCTACCTACCGGACATCGACCCGGAGGAAACCAGCGAATGGCTCGAGTCGTTCGATGAGATGCTCGACCGGGAAGGCCCCGGCCGTGCGCGGTACCTCATGCTCCGTTTGTTGGAGCGGGCCGGTGAACGTCGTGTCGCCATCCCGTCGTTGACCTCCACCGACTACGTCAACACCATCCCCACCGAGAACGAGCCGTGGTTCCCCGGCGACGAAGAGGTGGAGCGGCGCTATCGCGCGTGGATCCGCTGGAACGCCGCGATCATGGTGCACCGCGCCCAGCGTCCCGGCATCGGCGTCGGCGGGCACATCTCGACCTACGCGTCCTCGGCGGCGCTCTACGAGGTCGGCTTCAACCACTTCTTCCGCGGCAAGGACCACGCCGGCGGCGGCGATTCGATCTTCATCCAGGGTCACGCCTCGCCGGGCATCTACGCCCGCGCGTTCCTGGAGGGCAGGCTGTCGGCCGATAAGCTCGACGGGTTCCGGCAGGAGTACAGCCACGGCGGGCCCGGCCACGGGCTGCCGTCCTACCCGCACCCGCGGTTGCTGAACACCTTCTGGGAGTTCCCCACGGTGTCCATGGGCCTGGGTCCGATGAACGCGATCTACCAGGCCCGGTTCAACCACTACCTGCACGATCGCGGCATCAAGGACACCTCCGACCAGCATGTCTGGGCCTTCCTCGGCGACGGCGAGATGGACGAGCCGGAGTCGCGCGGCCTCGCGCACGTCGCGGCCATGGAGGGCCTGGACAACCTCACCTTCGTGGTCAACTGCAACCTGCAGCGCCTGGATGGCCCGGTGCGCGGCAACGGCAAGATCATCCAGGAGCTGGAGTCGTTCTTCCGTGGCGCGGGCTGGAACGTCATCAAGGTGATCTGGGGTCGCGAATGGGACGCGCTGCTGGGCGCCGACCGCGACGGGGCGCTGGTGAACCTGATGAACAGCACCCCCGACGGCGACTACCAGACCTACAAGGCCAACGACGGCGCCTACGTTCGCGATCACTTCTTCGGCCGCGACCCGCGCACCAAGGCGCTGGTGCAGGATCTGAGCGACCAGGAGATCTGGAACCTCAAGCGCGGCGGCCACGACTACCGCAAGGTGTACGCCGCCTACGCGGCCGCGATGGCGCACAAGGGCCAGCCGACGGTGATCCTGGCCAAGACCATCAAGGGCTACACCCTCGGCAAGCACTTCGAGGGCCGCAACGCCACGCACCAGATGAAGAAGCTGACCCTGCAGGACCTCAAGGACTTCCGCGACCTGCAGCGGATTCCGATCAGCGACGCCGAGCTGGAGAAGGATCCGTACCTGCCGCCGTACTACCACCCCGGTATGGAGGCGCGGGAGATCCAGTACATGCTCGACCGGCGCAAGGCGCTGGGCGGATTCCTGCCGGAGCGGCGCGCGGCGTCGAAGCCGCTGAAGCTTCCCGGTGACGAGGCCTACCGCTCGGTACGCAAAGGCTCCGGCAAGCAGAACGTGGCCACCACGATGGCGCTGGTGCGGCTGATGAAGGAACTGCTGCGGGACAAGGAGATCGGCAAGCGGATCGTGCCGATCATTCCCGACGAGGCCCGCACCTTCGGTATGGACTCGTGGTTCCCTTCGTTGAAGATCTACAACCGCAACGGCCAGCTGTACACGTCGGTCGACGCCGAATTGATGCTTGCCTACAAAGAGAGCACCGCCGGGCAGATCCTGCACGAGGGCATCAACGAGGCGGGTTCGACCGCGTCGTTCACCGCCGCGGGCACCTCGTACGCCACCCATGGCGAGCCGATGATCCCGCTGTACATCTTCTACTCGATGTTCGGCTTCCAGCGCACCGGCGACGGGCTGTGGGCGGCCGCCGACCAGCTGGCCCGCGGTTTCGTGCTCGGTGCGACCGCGGGGCGCACCACGCTGACCGGTGAGGGGCTGCAGCACAACGACGGGCACTCGCTGCTGCTCGCCGCGACCAACCCGGCCGTGGTGACCTACGACCCGGCGTTCGCGTTCGAGATCGCCCACATCGTGCGCGACGGCCTGCGCCGGATGTACGGCGGCGGCCCTGCGCCGGAGGGCTCGGCGCCGCTGCCGGGCACCCGCCCGCACGGCAGTGCGGGTGAATTCGGCGGGGAGGATGTCTTCTACTACATCACCCTCTACAACGAGCCGTACCAGCAGCCCGCCGAGCCGGAGGACCTGGATGTCGCCGGTCTGCTCAAGGGCATCTACCTGTACAAGCGCGGGGGCGAGGGCGCGGTGCGCGCCCAGATCCTGGTCTCCGGCGTCACCGTGCCGGACGGCCTGCGCGCGCAGGCGCTGCTCGCCGAGGAATGGGGCGTGCAGGCGGATGTCTGGTCGGTGACCTCGTGGGGCGAGCTCCGCAAAGAGGCGCTGGACAAGGAGATCGCCGCGCTGCGCGACCCGGCTGCCGAGCCGGGCGTTCCGTACGTCACCGAGGCGCTGTCGCGGGTCGAAGGCCCGTACGTCGCCGCGACCGACTGGATGCGCGCGGTGCCCGACCAGGTCCGCAAGTGGGTTCCCGGCGACTTCACCACGCTCGGCACGGATGGTTTCGGCTTCTCCGACACCCGTTCCGCAGCCCGGCGGGTGTTCAACGTCGACGCGCAGTCCATCGCGGTCGCCGCGCTGGCCGGCCTGGCTCGCGCGGGCAAATTCGACACCGCCAAGGTTGCCGAGGCGGCGGCGGAGTACGGGATCGCCGACGTGGACGCCGCGCCGAAGGCAGCGGTGAGTTCGGATGAAGACCTCGCGTAGCGGAATATTGGATGGTGGACCGTAAACCGCCGCGGCCGCGACGGATCTCCGAAGGCTCCTCCGAGCACGAGGTGTATCTGCCGACGGGCGCGCTCTCCCCGAACCGGCAGACCCGCGACCCCCTTCCGGACACGCTGCTCAAACGCGTCAAGCAGTTCTCCGGCCGCCTCTCCACCGAGGCGGTGGGGTCGATGCAGGATCGGTTGCCGTTCTTCGCCGATCTGGACGCCGCCCAGCGGGCCGGTGTGCAGATGCTGGTGCAGACCGCGGTGGTGAACTTCTTGGAATGGCTCCAGGACCCGGACAGCGACATCCGGTTCAGCCTGGACGCCTTCCAGGTAATTCCGCAGGACCTGGCGCGGCGGCTGACGCTGCGCCAGACCGTGGACATGGTCCGCGTCGCCATGGAGTTCTTCGAGCAGTGGCTGCCCGCGCTCGCGCGCAACGACCGGCAGCTGGTCGCCCTCACCGAGGCGGTGCTGCGTTACGGGCGTGAGCTCGGGTTCGCCGCCGCCTCGGTGTACGCCAGCGCCGCCGAATCGCGCGGCGCGTGGGACACCCGGCTGGAGGCGCTGGTCGTCGACGCCGTGGTGCGCGGCGACACCGGCCCGGACATGCTCTCCCGGGCCGCGACGTTGAACTGGGACGCCACCGCACCGGCGACGGTGCTGGTCGGCACCCCGCCGGGCGAGCAGGGCGTCTCGTCGGTGGGCGCGGTGCATTCCATCGCGGCGCGGCACGGTCGCGCCGCGCTGGCGGTGGTGCAGGGCACCAGGCTGGTGATGGTGGTCTCCGGGCATCTCGGTGACACCTCGTATGTCTCCCCGTTCCTGGCCGACCTGCTCGCCGAGGTGTTCTCCGACGGCCCGGTGGTGATCGGGCCGACCACGCGCACCCTGGGCGCGGCGCACGCCAGCGCGGTGGAGGCACTGGCGGGCATGGAGGCCGTGGTGGGCTGGCGTGGGGCGCCGCGACCAGTGCACGCGGCCGAATTGCTGCCGGAACGAGCTTTGTTAGGTGATCGAGCTGCGATCGACGCGTTGAACGAGTACCTTGTCCTACCGTTGGCCGCGGCGGGATCGTCGCTGGCGGACACCCTCGATGCCTATCTGGATTGCGGTGGAGCGGTCGAGACGTGTGCGCGTCAGCTGTACGTCCATCCAAATACGGTCCGGTATCGCCTGAAGCGCATCGCCGAGATCACTGGCCGTGATCCGCTGAATCCGCGTGATGCCTACGTGCTCCGGATCGCCGCCACAGTAGGTCGGTTGACACGAACCCGTAACGAATCGTCAACACCTACCCCAGAAGTCACGCAAGTCGCTTTCGGTCACGAGGGCGTGTAACGCATCCGGCGAATCGGTCGATTCGGACAGGCCACGTGGTCTTTTGTGGAACCCCCACAAAAGCGCTTCGAAACCTTCATTCGCGTCGACATCTCGTGCGGCCCGCCTCACAGTGTTTTCTTAGAGGCGTGATCGCGTTGTTCGCCCCTGGACAGGGCTCTCAGACACCCGGCATGCTCGTGCCTTGGCTCGACCTTCCCGGCGCGAATGAGCGCCTCACGCTGTGGTCCAAGGCCTCCGGCCTGGACCTGGTCCGTCTCGGCACCACCGCGACGGCCGAGGAGATCACCGACACCGCCGTCACCCAGCCGTTGGTGGTCGCCGCGGCGCTGCTGGCGTTCTCGGAAGTTCCGCAGGACGCGCTCCCTGCCGCTACTATCGTCGCCGGACACTCGGTCGGCGAACTCGCCGCCGCGGCGGTCGCCGGAGTTCTCTCCGCCGACGACGCGGTCCGGTTGGCCGCGATCCGCGGAGCGGAGATGGCCAAGGCGTGCGCGCTGGAGCCGACCGGCATGTCCGCAGTGCTCGGTGGCGATGAGGCCGCCGTGCTCGAACGGCTCGCCGAACTCGACCTCGTCCCGGCCAACCGCAACGCGGTGGGTCAGATCGTGGCCGCGGGTCGGCTGGACGCTCTCGCCGAGCTCGCCGCGAACCCCCCCGAGAAAGCCCGGGTTCGCGCGTTGCCCGTCGCGGGTGCGTTCCACACCGCGTTCATGGCCCCGGCGCAGGATGCTGTGACCGAAGCCATAACGAAGATCACCCCGAACGAGCCGACCAGGGCCTTGCTGTCGAATTTCGACGGCAAGGCCGTCGTGTCCGGACAGGACGCGATCGACAAGCTCGCCGCGCAGGTCACCCGGCCCGTGCGGTGGGATCTGTGCACCGAAAACGTCCGGCAGGCCGGTGTTTCGGCGGTGGCCGAGCTGCCGCCGGCGGGCACCCTTGTCGGCATCGCGAAACGGGAGCTGAAGGGTACGCCGACGCTGGCCCTGAAGACCCCGGAAGACCTCCCCGCGTTGGCTGAGCTGACCACATCCGGCTAGCTTTCCTCCGCGACCATGCATCCAGATGCGAGGTCGTGACCGAGCAGGCGGTAACTATCGCCCCGCTCGATCCGAAAAAGAACCAGTAGAGCCCTACAAAGTATCAAGAAGGGAGCCACGAAGTGGCCGCTCTGACCCAGGAACAAATCGTCGAAGAACTCGGCAAGATCATCGAAGAGGTGACCGGCATCGAGCCCTCCGAGGTGACGATCGAGAAGTCCTTCGTCGATGACCTGGACATCGACTCGCTGTCCATGGTCGAGATCGCGGTGCAGACCGAGGACAAGTACGGCGTGAAGATCCCGGACGAGGATCTGGCCAGCCTGAAGACGGTCGGCGACGCCGTCGGCTACATCCAGAAGCTCGAGGCGGAGAACGCTGAGGCGGCCGCCGAGCTCAAGGCCAAGTTCGACAACGCCGAGTAGGGCCGACACTGTGACCACTCCTTCCACCTTGAACGGGAACTTCCCCAACGTCGTCGTAACTAGCCTGGCGGCGACCACGTCGATCGCGGGTGACGTCGATGCGACGTGGAAGGGACTCCTCAACGGCGAGAGCGGCATCGACGTTCTCGAGGATTCCTTCGTCGAGGAATACGACCTTCCGGTCCGCATCGGCGGTCACCTGAAGGTCCGGCCCGACACCCTGCTGTCTCGTGTCGAATGCCGGCGCATGGCCTACGTCGAACAGCTCGCGACCGTGCTCGGTCGCGAGGTGTGGCGGAACGCCGGCAGCCCGGAAGTCGACCCGGAGCGGCTCGGTGTCGCCATCGGCACCGGATTAGGTGGTGGCGACGCCCTCATCGATTCCGTGGACAAGCTGAAGAACGGCGGCTATCGCAAGATTTCGCCGTTGGCTGTGCAGATGGTCATGCCGAACGGCCCGTCGGCCGTTGTCGGTCTCGAACTGAAGGCCAGGGCGGGAGTGGTCACTCCGGTCTCGGCATGCTCGTCCGGCTCCGAGGCCATCGCCAATGCCTGGCGCATGATCGTCATGGGTGACGCCGACATCGTCGTCACCGGTGGCGTCGAAGGCTTCATCGACGCGGTGCCGATCGCGGCGTTCACCATGATGCGCGCCATGAGCACCCGCAACGACGACCCGAAGGGCGCGTCGCGTCCCTTCGACAAGGATCGCGACGGCTTCGTCTTCGGCGAGGCCGGTGCCCTCATGGTCATCGAGACCGAAGAGCACGCGAAAGCTCGTGGCGCCACGATCCATGCGCGCCTGCTCGGCGCGGGCATCACCTCCGACGGCTTCCACCTCGTCGCTCCCGACCCGACAGGCGACGGCGCGGCGCGGGCCATGACCAGGGCGATGCAGTCCGCGGGATTGACCAAGAAGGACATCACGCACATCAACGCGCACGCGACCGCGACGCCGATCGGTGACACCGCCGAGGCGAACGCGATCAACAAGGCCGTCGGCAACCACGCCTCGGTGTACGCGCCCAAGTCGGCACTCGGCCACTCGATCGGTGCTGTCGGCGCCCTGGAGTCCGTGCTGACCGTGATGAGTATCCGTGACGGCATCGTCCCGCCGACGCTGAACCTGGAGAACCAGGATCCGGAGATCGACCTCGACGTGGTGAAGGGCGAAGCCCGCCGCCAGGAGATCGAGTACGCGATCAACAACTCCTTCGGATTCGGTGGGCACAATGTGGCGCTCGCCTTCGGTCGCGCATAGCCGCACGATCGACTGCACAACGATCCCGGCGGGGTCGTCCAGCTGAGCTGGTACGACCCCGCCGTGGTTCGACATATGCAGCCGCGGTAGCGGCACACTCAGTGAGTGAGGAGACAACGCGATGACAATCATCGCTCCCGCGTTGCGACAAGAGACCGCGACCGACCCGCGCGATCCGCTGGGCCGACTCCAGCGCTTCTTCGATCCCGGCACCATTCTTCCGCTGCACCCGCGTGACAAGTCCGGTGTGCTCGCTGCCATCGGCGAGGTGGACGGTGTTCGCACCGTGGCCTACTGCTCCGACGCCACCGTCATGGGCGGCGCGATGGGCGTGGAGGGCTGCAAGCACATCGTCGACGCCATCGACACCGCCATCGACTCCGGCGTCCCGGTGGTCGGGCTGTGGCACTCCGGCGGCGCCCGCTTGGCCGAGGGCGTCGAGGCGCTGCACGCGGTCGGCCTGGTCTTCGAGGCCATGGTCCGCGCGTCCGGCCTGGTTCCGCAGATCTCCGTGGTGCTCGGCTTCGCCGCCGGTGGCGCCGCCTACGGCCCGGCGCTGACCGACATCGTGATCATGGCTCCGGAAGGCCGCGTCTTCGTGACCGGTCCGGACGTGGTGCGCAGCGTGACCGGCGAGCAGGTCGACATGGCCACCCTCGGCGGCCCGGAGACGCACGGCAAGAAGTCCGGCGTCACCCACATCGTCGCCCACGACGAGGCCGACGCCCTGCACCGCGCCCGCCGCCTGGTGTCGATGTTCGCCGAGCAGGGCGAATTCGACCTGGTCGCGGCCGCGCACGGCGACGTCGACCTGAAGGCGATGCTGCCGGAGTCGGCCAAGCGCGCCTACGACGTGAAGCCGATCATCCACGAGCTGCTCGACAACGTCGACGGTGAGTCGAGCTTCGAGGAACTGCAGGGTCTGTACGCCCGCAGCATCGTCACCGGCCTCGGTCGCCTCGGCGGCCGTACCGTCGGTGTGCTGGCGAACAACCCGATCCGGCTCGGCGGCTGCCTGAACTCCGAAAGCGCCGAGAAGGCGGCACGTTTCGTGCGGCTGTGCGACGCGTTCGGTATTCCGCTGGTCGTCGTCACCGACGTGCCGGGCTACCTGCCCGGTGTCGGCCAGGAGTGGGAGGGCGTGGTGCGCCGCGGCGCGAAGCTGCTGCACGCGTTCGCCGAGGCGCGCGTTCCGCGGGTCACGCTGGTCACCCGCAAGATCTACGGTGGCGCCTACATCGCGATGAACGCCCGCTCGCTCGGCGCGACGGCGGTCTACGCGTGGCCGGGCTCCGAGGTGGCCGTGATGGGCGCCAAGGCCGCGGTCGGCATCCTGCACAAGAAGGCCCTCGCCGCCGCGCCGGAGGAAGAGCGCGAAGCGCTGCACGAGCGGCTGACCGCCGAGCACGAGCGCATCGCCGGCGGTGTGGAGCGCGCCATCGCCATCGGCGTGGTCGACCAGGTCATCGACCCGGCCAAGACTCGAAGCGTCATCGCCGCGGCGCTCGCCGCGGCTCCTGCGCGCGCGAGTCACCACAAGAACATCCCCCTCTGAATCAACGCGCCGACGCGGGCTCCGGGACAACCCTGGGGCCCGCTTCGCGTTGCCGGGAATAATGAGATCTCATGAGGCCGAACGCGGCACGGCGCTCGGTAGCATCGGGGAGTGCGCTACGAAGAACTGGCTGATGTGCCGTGCTCGATCACGCGCCCACTCGTGATCTTCGGTGATCGCTGGACTCTGCTGATTCTCAAGTCCTGCTTCTCCGGCATCCGGCGTTTCAACGCCTTTCAGAGCGCACTGGGCATTTCCCGCAGCAGGTTGCACGATCGCCTGGACCGGTTGATCGAGCACGGCATCCTGGTCAAGCAGAAAGCCGCGGTCGGTGCGCATGAGGAATACCGCCTCACCGCCAAAGGCCACGACATCTACCCGATTTTGCTGGCCATCCGCGATTGGGGCGACACCTACATGGCGCCGGAGGGGCCTCCGGTGCGCTACCGCCACCACGAGTGCACCGGCGAGGCGCACGTACGGCTCGAATGCGATTCGTGTGGAAACGAGCTCACCGCACGGGGTGTCGCCCCCGAGCGTGGACCCGGTCTGCTCGATGCCACCAGAGCCGAGGCGCGTGCGGGGTCGACGCGCTGAACGAGCGGCGCTCGGGTGCGCCGACCGGGTCGAGGGCGCGACGTGGCCGCACTGCGTTCGATCGGCGATGAAGGTCTTATTTTGAGACTGAATGCTGGCATTGGACGTTTCCCTGGGGAAGGTGGGAGAAGCGTGGCCTCTCGAACAGACGCGCCCGGCGGGAAACCGGTTGTCCGTGTTACCGCGATCGGCCCGCCCGAACGAGGCAGAATCCCGATATGGCGTCCGAAGCCACCGCCGCGCGGGACCGCAAACGGCACGGCAGGCACTACACGCCGCCCGCGCTGGCCCGGTTCCTCGCGCAGCGGCTGCTGCGGCATGTCGCGCCGTCGGCATCGGGATCGCTGCGCGTACTCGATCCGGCCTGTGGCGATGGTGAGTTGCTGCTGGCCGTGCACGCCGAGGCGGCGGTGCTGTTCCCGGGCCTCCGGCTGGTGCTGACCGGCTACGACCTCGACGCGTCCGCGCTCGTGGTGGCGCGCGAACGGGCCGGTGCGGCAGGAATTGTCGCGAGCTGGCGCAGCGCCGACTTTCTCGCCGTCGAGACCGAACTCGCGGACGGCTCGTTCGACGCGGTGATCACCAACCCGCCATACGTGCGCACGCAGCAGCTCGGCGGGTCGACCGCGCAATTGCTGAGCAAACGGTTCGGTCTGCGCGGACGGATCGACCTCACTCATCCGTTCGTCGCGACGCTGCCGCGGTTGCTGACGGCCGGGGGAGTGCTCGGCCTGCTGTGCGCCAACCGCTTTCTGACCACCAAGGCCGGTGCGAACATCCGCCGCCTGTTGCTCACCGAACTGGCGCCGGTCGAGTTGTACGACCTCGGCGACACCAAACTCTTCACCGCCGCCGTGCTGCCCGCGGTCACCATCGCGCGGCGCGAGAGCTACCGCGAGGGCTGCCGGTACGTCTCCGCCTACCAGGCGGATGGCGAAATAGCTTGTGATCAGCACCTTTTCGAGGCTCTGACCGACGAGCGCGGCTCGGTTGTCGAGCACAACGGGCGGACGTTCGTCGTCGAAGTCGGGAGGTTGGTCACAGGCGGCGAAGCGCCGGTGGCGGGCAACGCCATGCTGGACGCCGGTATGCAGATCACGGTCGCGGGCAAGGGGACGCGCGGACCCGTCACGGGGCGAAGTCCGAGTAGTCACCGAACGCGTGAACCGGAGACCGCGTGGCGCATGTCGCATGACGAGGTCGACTCCTGGCTGACCCGGATCGGCACGGCCACCTGGCGCAGTTTCGGCGACGTGGCGCGCATCCGGGTCGGCATCAAGACGACCGCCGATCGTGTGTTCATCTCCGACCGCTGGGCCGAGGCCGACCCCTGTCCCGAGCCCGAACTGCTGCTCGCGCTGATCACCCACCATGACCTCGCACCCTGGCTGGCCACGCGAGGCAGCGATATCCGCGTGCTCTACCCCTACGATGTGGCGCGTTCCCGCCGCACCCCGATCGATCTCGCCGAATTCCCCAGTGCCGCCGCTTATCTGCTGGACAACAAGGAGACGCTGGCCGGTCGCCGCTACGTCATCGAGAGCGGTCGCGAGTGGTTCGAGATCTGGGTTCCGCAGCGTCCGGATCTGTGGCGGGAGCCGAAGCTGGTCTTCCCGGACATCAGCGAGCGTCCCCGTTTCGCACTGGACCGGTCGGGCGCGGTGGTCAATGGCGACTGCTATTGGATCTCCCTGCCCGATCTGGCCCGCGCGCCGGCCGAGGCGGTCCGATTGGCGTATCTGCTGATGGGCGTGGCCAATTCGGCGCTCGGACTGCGGTACTACGACGCAGTCTGCGGAAATCGGCTGTATTCGGGCAGGCGGCGCTGGATCACTCAGTACGTGTCGCGGCTGCCGGTACCCGATCCGGCGGGCGCTCGGTCCGCGGACGTGATCGATCTGGTGCGCGAGTTCGTCGAGGGCCGCGTGCCCGACCCGGCGGCGCAGGCGGAGCTGGACGAGCGGGTGGCGGCCGCGTTCGGCGTCCGGTTACGCGCTGAGCCGGACGCCGACCATCGGCAGCAGGGTGCGGCGGGCGAACTCGCGTGCGGCGTCCTGGTCGGTGACCGGGATCAGGCCGTCGGGGGTGAGCGCGAGCGAAAGCGCCAGCCGGGCCATGATCTCGGCGACCAAGTCGGCGTCGAAGTCGTGCGTCCCACCGGTATTCCGTAGTTCGCGCAGCTTCTCGCCCAGGTAGTCGCGGCCGACGGCGAGGATCGGTCCCGCGTCGGTGGTCAGGCGGGGCAGGATCAGGTCCGGCTCGGTCCGCAGCAGCCTGCGCAGCAGTTCATTGCCCGCGATGGCGGTGATGAACGCGACGAAGATCTCCACCAGTTGCTCTTCGGTGCCGGAAACGGTGTGCACCCGCTTGTCGATGGCGGCGACGAAGCGCTGCGCCTCCCGCACGCTCACCGCCTCGACGAGGTCGTTCTTCGACTCGTAGCGCCGGTACAGCGTGGCCGGGCTGATCCCGGCGCGGCGGGCGATCTCGCCCATGCTGGTGCGCTTGATGCCGAAGTCCAGAAATGCCGAGAGTGCGCTTTCCAGCAGCTTTTCGCCGTCGGCGACCGGTTTCTCCAGGATGCGCTGCAGCATGGGCGAGACGGTGGGCATCGGATCTCCAGTATGTTCGGCGCGGCCAAGCCGTGGCCGGTGGGCGCGGCATCGCGACGGGTGCGGACGGGACGTTCATTATTTCATTGGGTCGGCGAAGCGTGACCGGGCATTGCCGAACCCGCGCGGCGGCGAGTGGGCGCCGCCTGGCCGGGTCGACGCGCGAACTGGCGCCCCGCGTCAGCAGGTCGGGTGTCCAGATTAGACTGACCAGCCTGTGGTCGGCGTCCGGCCGCACCATCGGCTGGCGCGGAAAGAGGTTGGGCCATGCGGTATTTCGCGAATCGAGTGGTCGCGATCACGGGAGCGGGCTCCGGTATCGGCCGGGAGTTGGCGGTAGCGCTGGCCGGTGCGGGAGCGTGGCTGGCGCTGTCGGACAAGTCGGCGCAAGCCGTCGCGGAGACGGGAGCGCTGTGCGCCGCCGCCGGTCGGGAGCCGATGGTGAGCACGGTGGACGTCACCGATCGCGCGGGCGTGCTCGCGCACGCGGAGCAGGCCGTCGCGCAGTTCGGGCGGGTCGAGGCGCTATTCAACAACGCGGGGGTGCTGCACGTCGGGGGTGTGGTCGAGTCGCCGTTCAGTGATTTCGAATGGGTGATGGACGTCGACTTCTGGGGTGTGGTCAACGGCACCAAGGCGTTTCTGCCGCATCTACTGACGGCCGAGCGCGCGCACGTGGTGAATGTGTCCTCGGCGCTCGGGCTGGTGGCCGTGGCCCGGCACGCGCCCTACAGCGCGGCGAAGTTCGCCGTGCGCGGGTTCACCGACTCGCTGCGCCAGGATATGCGGGCGGCGGGCGGAACCGTGCGGGTCACCGGCGTCTACCCCGGTGGTGTGCTCACCGGCATCGCGCGGTCGGCGAACGTTGCGCCAGGTGTCGATGCGGCCGAGGTGGTGCGCCGATTCGAGGGCCGGGTGGCGCGGACCAGCCCGGCCGCCGCGGCGCGGACCATCCTGCGCGGTGCCGCGCGCGGCGAGGCGAAGGTGCTCGTCGGACTGGACGTCATCGCTGTGGATCTGGTCACACGAATCGCCGGGTCCTACCATGAACGGGTGCTGGACATGGTATTCCGTTCCTGATCGTGCGCACGGCACTCGGACAGGGACGGGTATTGGCGGAATGGCGACTGGCCGAACGCATCTCACCATACAGGAGACTATTGACGAGGGGAAGGCCGGGGACGCCGCGGCGCGGGGGTGCGTCCTATGACGACGAAATGGATTCTGGTGGAATGCTTTTCCGGTTTTCCCGGGCGGGTGATCGCGCTGGGGGCCGCGCCGAAGTCGTTCGTCCCGCTGGCCAATATCCTCCGCAATCCCTTGTCGCTGGCCGACGCGGAGTCGGCGCTGCGGCAGGCGTGCGCCACCGGTGCGCCGGTCGCGCGGGTCTCACCGGACGGTCGCCGCACGGTGCGCGCCGAACCGTTGCTCATCGCACCGGGGCGGGCACACGGCGTGCGGCTGTGGGTCGGGCCGGTGCGGGAACCGGTCGCGTCACCGGATCCGATGGGCGCGTGGTACTTCAATCTCACCACCAACCGCTCGGTGCGCAGCATCGATCTGCTGGACCTGTACGGTGTCGCACCGGAGAACCGTGCCGTCGAGCTGGCCATCGCGGGTGCGTTCACCCGGCTGGTCACCAACCGCGACGAGAGCGAAGCGCTGGCCAAGATCGTCAACTCGGCGCCGGGCACCGAGCATCAGGCGGTCTGGACCATCCGGCGCGACGACGACGCGTTGCGCGCCGGGCATTTCGCCTGCCGGATCGTCGAGGTGCGCGACGACTCGGGCGCGCGTCAGGTGCTGCTGCGCGGAGTGACCCAGGACATCGGCGCCGCCATGGCGGTCTCGGCCGCACCGCCGCCGATGATCCTGGAGTACGCGCTGCTGGAAGCCTCGGCGGAGCCCGGCGAGTACCGCGCCATCGTCAATCTGCGCTCCCTGCGGCTGATCCGGTGGATCGGCAGGCCGATGCCGGGCATCGCCTGGGAAGATCTCCCCGGTCAGCCGCCACCGCAAATCCATCCGGACGATCTGGCGACGGCGAAGACGATGTCACGCGAGCTGGCAAGGCATCGCACCGAAGGGACGGTGCGCATCCGGCGACTCGATGGTGGTTGGCAACCGGTACGGATACGGGCCGCGTTGATGGCGCTGGATCGGCACACCACGGCCGGACTCGCCACGGTCACCGCGACATCGTGACCGCGGCGTCGAAGTCATTCGCGCGGCAGATCCAGCTCGGCCATTTCCTTCTCGATCGCATTCGCGGCGAAATCCACGCCGCGGGAACGCAATTCATGAACCCGGCGCTGGAGTGCCTCCACTCCACCGGGCTGGGCCGCGATGTCGGCGACGCTGATCCGGCCCTTGGGCCGATGCACACCCGACTGCACGTACGACACCGTGATACCTCCTGCCTGCACGCTCACCCACCCACCGACCCGGGTGGGTTCCCCACTGCGCTACAAGTCGCACGACATCCGTGTCGACAGGAGAGCCCGGGTCGCCGGGCACGCTGGCTGAATGCTATCAGCGATTTCTGCTGGACACTTGATCGATGTGCTCTGTATCACACCGCATTCGCCGTGCGGTGCTGGGCGGTATTTGCTATGTAGACAGTCGCATTCAGGCGAATGCCATCTTGCTCTTCGGGGTGGAGTTCCCTGCGGACCTTACCGGGCACGCCCGCCACCAGTGAGCCGGGCGGAATCTGCGCGCCCTCCGGGATCAGCGCATTGGCCGCGATCAGGCTGCCCGCCCCGACGGCGGCGCCGTTGAGAACGGTGGCACCCATCCCGACCAGCACGTCGTCGCCGATGGTACATCCGTGCAGGATCGCGTTGTGTCCCACCGAGACACCGGCGCCGACGGTGAGCGGGAAGCCCGGGTCGGCGTGCAGCACGCAGCCGTCCTGGATATTGCTGCGGGCGCCGACCTCGATCTCCTCCAGGTCGCCGCGCAGCACCGCGCCGTACCACACGCTCACCTCGCCCGCGAGCCGCACGCGGCCGATCACCGTGGCGTTCGGCGCGATCCACGCGCTCTCCTCGATCTCCGGCGCATACTCGCCCAGCTGAATCCGCATGATCACGAACTTAATGGGCGCGGCCGGAGGAAGCCTGCCCGCCTACCGCGGAATCCGCCTGGTCGTGTCCCTGGAAACTGGCGCGGTGGGCGGCGGGGCTGGTGCCGAGGATGCGGTGGAAGTGGTGACGCAGGCTGACCGCCGTGCCGAAGCCGGTGTCGGTGGCGATGCGTTCCACGGAGTCGGCGGTGGATTCCAGCAGCAGCCGCGCGCGGTCGGCGCGTTGCAGCAGCAGCCACTGCTGCGGGCTGCTACCGGTGCGATCGCGGAAGCGGCGGGTGAAGGTGCGCCGCGACATCAGCGCGACCCGGGCCCAGCTGTCCAGGTCGATCGGGTCGCTCAGGTGTGTTCGCGCCCAGACCATGGCCCGCTCGATCGGGTCGTCCTCGGCGGCCTCGGGTACCGCGACCGGAATGTACTGCGCCTGTGAGCCGCTGCGGTGCGGGGCGGTGACCAGCACTCGGGCGAGCTCGGCGGCCGCTTTGCTGCCCAGATCGCATCGGACCAGGTGCAGGCAGCAGTCGAGGGCGGCGGCCACGCCCGCGGAGGTGACGATGTCGCCCAGATCCGACCAGAGGGTGTCGGCACGGACTCGGACCGCGGGGAACGCGCGGGCCAGTTCGGCGGCGGCGGCCCAGTGCGTGGTGACTTCGCGTCCGTCGGCCAAGCCGCTGGCGGCCACCGCCCAGGAGCCGAGGCACAGGCCGACGATCCTCGCGCCGCCCGCGTGTGCGGTGTGCAGCGCGGAGCGCAGCTCGGTGGACAGCGGCATGCCGGGCAGCCAGCTCGGAATCACGACCGTCTCGGCACGGGTGAGCGTATCGAGTCCGTTCCGCACATCGATGTCGAAACCTGCTGGAGTCCGCAAGATGCCGGGGCGTTCCGCGCACACGTCCACCTGGTAGGGAGCGGGGCTGCCCGTCCCTACTCGTCCGAAGACGAGGGAGGGCACGGACAGGTGGAAGGGGCTGATTCCGTCGAAGGCGACGACGGCCACGGTACGCATGGCCTGATATTAGCGATAGGCGACTCGTGGGCCACTGTTGGTGTGCGTTCCGGCTGGACAAGCTCAACGGCATGAGCAAGCAAGCCGTCACCACAGCCTCCATTCCGCCCAACCGAGCCGAGCGCCAGGTAAGCGCGGTCAGCAGCGACACGATCGAGCGCACCGCGTTCGAAGTTCTGCACGTCGGCGGCCCCACACTGCGGTTCCGCTACGCGGGCAGCACCTGGCTGACCGACCCCACGTTCGACGAGCCGGCCGACTACCCGGGGCGCGTCACACTGCACAAACTGATCGGGCCCGCGGTGTCACCGCAGGAGGTCGGCCCGGTGGACGTCGTGCTGCTCTCGCACGACGAACACGCCGACAACCTGGACGCCAGCGGCCGGGAATTCCTGACCACCGTGCCGACCGTGCTGTCCACTCCCGGCGCCGCGACCCGGATCGACGGTGTGCGCGGACTCGAGAACTGGGAGACCGTCACGGTCCAAGGGGTCCAGGTGACCGGTGTGCCCGCCTTGCACGGCCCCGAGGGATGCGAGCCGATCACCGGAATCGTCACCGGCTTCGTGCTACGCGCCGACGGGGAGCCCACGGTGTACGTCTCCGGCGACAACGCCTCCGTCCGGGTGGTGGAGCGGATCGCCGAGCGGATCGGCCGCATCGATATCGCCGTGCTCAACGTCGGCGCCGCGAACATCGGTCTCTTCGGCGACGCCGACGCCACCCTGAACGCACGCACCGCCCTGCTGGCCGCCCAGGTGCTCGGCGATGCTCTGATCGTGCCGGTGCACGGCGAAGGTTGGGCGCACTTCAGCGAGACGCTCGACCATCTTTCCCGTGTTTTCGGCTATGCCGGTCGCGCTGACCAGCTGCGTATTCCCCCCTTGGGCCGGGTCTCCGGCATCTGAGTGCGGGCGGTCGCCCCAGCTGGGCAACGTGCCGAGAAAGTCGCAGGAAAAACCGGACCGGGTGGTCGCCGTGCGCGATCGGCGCGTCGGTCGTGGCGCGGGCCCGGCGCCGGGGCCACGATGGCGGTATGAGGATCGGAGTACCGCGGGAGGTCAAGGAGCAAGAATTCCGGGTGGCGCTGACTCCGGCGGGCACCGGGGAACTGACCGGACACCGACACGAGGTGCTGGTGCAGGCGGGCGCGGGCATCGGCTCGGGTTTCCCCGATGCCGACTATGCCGAGGCCGGGGCGCGGCTGGTCGCGGACGCCGACGAGGTGTGGTGGGACGCCGAATTGGTGTTGAAAGTGAAGGAGCCGATCGCCGAGGAGTATCCGCGAATGCGTCGCGGGCAGGTGTTGTTCACTTTCCTGCACTTGGCCGCATCACGTGAGTGCACCGACGCCGTACTGCGTTCCGGGATCACCGCCGTCGCCTACGAGATGGTGCGCGCCGCCGATGGGTCGCTGCCGCTGCTGGCCCCGATGAGCGAGATCGCGGGCAAACTCGGCACGCAGGTCGGCGCATACCACCTGATGGCCCCGCTCGGCGGCGCCGGACTGCTGCCCGGCGGCGTTCCCGGAGTGCGCCCGGCGGAGGTGGTCGTGCTCGGCGGCGGCGTCGCGGGCTCGAACGCGGCCACGGTCGCCGTCGGGATGGGTGCGCGGGTGAGCGTGCTGGACACCAATCTGCAGCGGCTGCGCGACCTCGACGCCCGCTTCGGCGGCCGGGTCACCACCATCGCGTCGAACGCCGCGGAGATCCGGCGCGCAGTGTTGTCGGCCGACTTGGTGATCGGCGCGGTGCTGGTCCCCGGCGCGCGTGCGCCGAAACTGGTCTCGGAGGACCTCGTCGCGGGCATGCGCCCCGGCGCGGTGCTGGTGGACATTTCCATCGACCAGGGTGGCTGCTTCGCCGCCTCACGCCCGACGACCCACGCGAATCCGACCTTCCGGGTGGCGGACTCGCTGTTCTATTGCGTCGCCAACATGCCAGGCGCGGTGCCGCACACCTCGACGATCGCGCTCACCAACGCCACACTGCCGTACGCGCGCGCGATCGCCGATCTCGGCTGGAAGGATGCGTGCTCCGCCAACCCCGACCTCGCTCACGGGCTCACCGCGGACGCGGGACGGTTGCTGTCGGTCGAAGTCGCGGCCGCGCATGGGTATTCACGTCCGCTCGGCGTCGCGGGTTGACCGGCGACGAGCGTGGCACGCCGGGGTCGCCGCCGGAACGGGGTTTGTATCTCTCCGTCGGCTGACGGGCCGGAAGGAGACGTGGCCGGTAGCCGACCTTGCCTCGCGGACGCCGGTCCGTCGAGGTCGGCACCACGGGTTTCGCCGCCGGGCGGCTATTACTGATCCCGGCCTTCGCCCAGGTACCAGTCGGGCTGACCGGTGGCGGGCAGGTCGCGCAGTTTGTCCGGGTTGCGGACCACATCGATCGCGACGATGCGGCCGTCGTCGACGGTGAAGGAGAAGACGCCGGTGTGCGTGCCGTCGAACACCACGAGGCCGGGCTGGCTGTTGACCAGAACCGCGCGCCCCCAGGCGCCCGTGGCGGATGGCGCGTGGTACCAGCCGAGCAGGAGCTTGGCCACGAGTTCGGCGCCGTGGACGGGCTGCCGGATCGCGGGCACCTTGCCGCCGCCGTCGGCGGTGAGGCTCACGTTGGCGTCGAGTACGCCGAGCAGGGCGCCGAGATCGCCGGAACGCCAGGCCAGCGCGAAGGCCGACACAACCTTTTTCTGCTCGTCCGGTGACGCCGGGAAGCGTGGGGTGCCGTCCTCGACTCGTTTGCGGGCTCGGGAGGCGAGCTGCCGCACCGCGGCCGGGGTGCGGCCGACCACCTCGGCGACTTCCGGGCCGCTCATGCCGAAGACGTCTTGCAGGACGAACGCGGTGCGCTCGGCGGGAGAAAGGGATTCGAGAACGACCAGTAGCGCGGTGGTGACCCGCTCGTCCTGGGTGATCCGGTCGGCCGGGTCGTCCCAGGTGGTGACCTCCGGCTCCGGCAGCCATTCGCCCACGTACTGTTCGCGGCGCACGCGGGCGGAGCCGAGGTGGTCGAGCGCGAGCCGGCCGGTCGCGGTGGACAGCCAGGCGAGCAGGTTGTCGATCTCGCCCGCAGTACCAGCCTCGTACTGGCGCTGCAACCGCAGCCACGCCTCCTGCACCACATCGTCGGCGTCGGTGAGGCTGCCCAGCGTGCTGTAGGCGAGTCGGCGCAGATACGGCCGGTGCTCCTCGAACCGCCGGGCCAGCTCGGCCTGGTCGAGGGGCTCAGGGGAAGGCTGCTCGGAAGTCACTGCTGTTCGCCGTTCGTCGTTGGCCCCGCGGGGGCGAGTCTATGGATGCGTCACCGGTTCGACGACGCAGGGGCACAGAGTGTGACACGTGGGTGACGGCATGGTGTGCGGGTAGGTCGGCGAGCCCACCCGATACTCTCGCCGGGTGCAAAAGGGGACTTCCACCGCAGCCGGGCTGCTGCTCGGATTCGCGCTCGATCGGGTGTTCGGCGATCCCAGGCGGTGGCATCCGGTGGCCGGATTCGGTGCGGCGTCCGCCGCTCTGGAAGGGGTGACCTACGCCGACCGGCGTGTGGCCGGACTGGTGCACGAGGCGCTCGCGGTCGGCGCGGTGGTCGGGTTCGGCGCGGCGGCGCGGCGCGGCGGGGTAGTCGCGACGGCGGTCGCGACCTGGACCGTCCTCGGCGGTCGCAGCCTCGCGGGCGCCGGCCGAGCGATGGCCGATCGGCTGGCGGCCGGCGATCTGGATGGCGCTCGCGCGTTGCTGCCCGGACTGTGCGGTCGCGACCCGGACGTGCTGGACGCGGACGGCCTCGCGCGTGCCGCGCTGGAGTCCATCGCCGAGAACACGTCGGACGCGGCCGTCGCTCCGGTGGTCTGGGGTGCCGTGGCCGGTGTGCCGGGTTTGCTGGGATATCGCGCGATCAACACCCTCGACGCGATGGTCGGCTATCGCAACGAACGCTACCGGCGGTTCGGCTGGGCCGCCGCGCGCACCGACGACGTGGCCAATCTGCTCCCGGCGCGGCTCACCGGCCTGCTCACGGCAGCGCTCGCACCGGTGGTCGGCGGTCACCCCGCGGCGGCGCTGCGGGCCTGGCGCCGCGACGCGGCAGGGCATCCCAGCCCCAACGCCGGAGTCGTCGAGGCGTCGATGGCAGGCGCACTCGGCGTCCGGTTGGGTGGTCGCACGCAGTATCCGCACGGTGTCGAACTGCGTCCGCTACTCGGCGAAGGCCCCGCCCCCACCGTCGCTGACCTGCGCCGAGCCGTCCGCCTCTCCGAAGTGGTGCAGCTGGCCGCCACCGTCTTCGCCGCCGCGGTCGCCGTCGCCGAGCGCTGACCCGTGTACTTCTCGCCGGGTCATCCGGGCGTGCTGATCCCGCAAAGCTCCGCCCCCGGACGATCGCGATCCCGCAAGCCTACGACCAGTCGGCCGGCCCGATTACCGCGTCAGCTCGGGCGGCATCAGGCAGCGCACAGCCGAAAGGGACTGCGCCGCTGGGCAGAGCCGCCCGCTGATCGTGCACCGGATTTCGTTTCGGGGCAGAGTATCTGCGTTCGGCGGCACAGTAGGTGTATTCGAATGAAGTGACGAACCTCCGCGGTCGACACTGATCCGGCAAGCACACGATTTCCGGAACAACCGATCGACCGAGGAGGCATCGTGACCGTTACGGCCATCCAGTTACCGGGGCTGCCCGAGGACTCCGGAAAGCCTTGTGGTGGTGGTTGATTCATGACCGTCCTGGCTTTGGAGATCGGTGCGGCGGGATTCGCCGCAAGCCGGGTGGCCGCTGGCATCGGCACGCTGGACATTCAGCGGATACCGGTACCGGCGGATGGGGTGTGGGACGCCTGCCGAGATCTCCTCCTCGATGTCGCCGGAGACGATGAGATCACCGCGGTCGGCATCGCCTGTCCGAGTCCGATCGACAAGTCGGCCGGGGTGGTCGCTCCCGCCGGAATCACCCAGTGGCGTGCCGGCTTCGGCATCGTGGCGGCGGTGCGCAGACTGTTCCCGGTCGCCATCGTCCGGATGGCATCCGATGGCCTGTGCCTCACGCTCGCGGAACGAAGCATCGGCTCTGCCGCGGGAGCCGAGGCGATCTTGACCGGTGCCGGCATCCTCGCCTTGATCGCGGAGGAACGGGCAATCCGCGGCACACCACTCGGCCACGGCGATGAACGTGCACACAGGCACCTTCGCACTCGAGACGACTACCGACCGGCACAGCGGATGGTGTGCGTTCGCCGCCGGCCGCGGTGAGCGCAGTCCCCCTTCGATGGCGGCCGGGCCGGCACAAGGGATGCGCGAACCAACCCGGACTTCGGCACGACGGCGTCAAAATTTCGTTGTGAGGCAACGAATCACGGTTCCGGCGTTCCGGTGCGCAACCGCGACCGACACTGGTCGGGCACGCGCCGACACGGTCGCGTATGACCGACCGCACCCTGGGAGACACTATGACCGAGCCCGTCATTCAGCTGCCGACCGCCGGCGAGCCGGTATTCGATACGTTCGATCGAATCTGCCGACGCGGTCCGGTCGTTCCGATCGAACTGCCCGGCAACGTTTCGGCCTGGATCGCGGTGAGCTACCAGGCGGTGAGCGAGATCCTCGCCGCTGACGGCACAGTGTTCAGCAAGGACGCGCGCAACTGCCCGGCACTGCACGACGGCACGATTCCGGCGGATTGGCCGATGCGCGCCTTCACCGACATCGAGCACATGCTGAATATGGACGGTGCCGACCATCGAAGGCTGCGCAAGACGATCGGCCAGGCATTCAGCCCGGGGCGGGTCGCCGCACTCGAGCCCCGGATCCGGCGCATCATCACCGAACTCATCGACGCCATTGCAGACCCCACCGGCGAGGTCGACCTCGTCGAAGAGGTCACCATGCCGTTTCCCGTGCGGGTGATCTGCGAGCTGTTCGGGGTGCCGATATCGGATCAACGGCAATTCCGGAGCTGGGCTGCCACGATCATGTCGCATCTGAGTACCGGCGATCAGATTCAGGCGGCGATGGGCGCCCTGATCGGCTACCTCACAGAATTGCTGAACAGCAAACGCCATCGTCCCGGTGACGACCTCACCTCCGCCTTGCTGCACGCCAATGCCGACGACGGTTTGGCCGACAAGGAGCTGGTCGACATGCTGTGGCTGGTGCTGATGGCCGGTCATGAAACCACGGTGCATCTGCTCGGCAATGCGGTGGTGACACTGTGCACCCATCCCGAGCAGCTGGCCAAGGCCCGCACCGAGGACCGGTGGGCGGATGTCGTGGAGGAGATGCTGCGCTTCCGCTCCCCGGCGGGCAATATGTTCAACCGCTACGCGCTCCGGGACGTCACCATCGCCGGCGTCGATATTCCCGCTGGGGCCATCGTGGGATGGTATGGCGGCGTCGGGCGGGATCCTGATCATTACCCGGGCGCCGATGCGTTCGACATAGACCACGACTTCCGAGACCAACTGGCTTTCGGCCGGGGACCGCATTTCTGTCTCGGTGCGCATCTGGCCAGACTGGAAGCCCGCATAGCGTTGTCGGCGTTGTTCAACCGGTTTCCGCGATTGCGCCTGACCTGCGACCCCGCCGTGATTCCCTACAGTCCGCAATTCATCACCTGCGGGCCGCTCACCCTGCCGGTGCTCCTCGGCTCCAGCGCATAGCGCGGGACGGCGGCGCCGATCCAGTTTCATCGAGGTGTCATTGTGAGGTATTCCGAACTGAGCGTGGACGATGCCGAGGAGTGGACCGCGCTCAGCGACAGCTTCATCCCGATGGGGCACAGATACCGTGCTCCGCACACGTGGTGGGCCCATCTGACCGCTCAGGACACCGCCGCGCACACCCTGCTGCGGACGGAGCAGTGTGGAGACAAGGTGGCCGCTCGGACGCTGTCGCACACCCGCCGCGGTCCCGACGACTTCCATTGGTTGGTGTTCCCGCAGCGGGGTGTGTTCACCGCTGTCGAGAACGACACGTCGATCCGGCTCCCGCCCGGTCGCGCGTTGCTGATGAGACTGGACCGGACGTGGCGGCTGCATATGCCTGCCTCGGTGGCGTATGCGTTTCGGGTACCGCGCGTGGAGATCGACTGCAGGCTGCCACCCGGGGGGCCACCGTCGACGGCGCTGGACATGCGATCCGGCCTGGGCCGGGTGGTGCAGACCATGATCCGCGCCACCCATGCCGAGCAAGCCGATCTCTCCGGCCGCGAGTTCGACGCCGTCTGTGATCGAATCGGTGAGCTGCTCTGCATGATGTGGATCGGGGATGTGCGTCCGCAGCAAGGCCATCTGGCCGAAGTGGCCGATTCCGTCCGCCAGTATGTGCGGCAGCACATCGGTGCCGGGGACCTGCGGTTGCCCGCCGTGGCAGCGGCTCTCGGGTGGTCACCCCGGCAACTGCGTTTCGCCCTGCAGCAGTCGGGCACCACGTATCGGGAGGTCCGACAGGAGGCGGCCCTGCGTGCCGCACGCGATCTGCTCGCCGGGCCCGGACACGCCGCGACCATCGGCGAGGTGGCGGCATACTCCGGCTTCACCGAGAGCTGGTTCTCCACCGCATTCAAAGCGCGGTACGGCGAGACACCCCGCGAGTTCCGGCAACGCAGGCTGAGCGAACCGGCCAGCGGATCCGCATGGTCCGAGCGGGTCGCGACCGCGATAGACGCGGCCCTGGCCGACGACACGATTTCACTGGTATCCGTCGCGCGCCGCTTGGCCGTGGGACCGCGGACACTGCAACGGCGGCTGGCCGAGGAAGGTACTACTTGGCGCCGAGAGCTGGACTCCGCGCGCCGACGGCAGCTTTACGATGCGACGGCACAGGATCGCTGATGTTCGTCGCGCTCTGCGGTTGACGCCAAGCGGCTCTTGGGTGCGCGCGCTCGCGCGGTTGGGGCAGTCCGGGATCAGCTGCGGCCGCGGCCGTAGCGGTCGGCGAGGCGGGCCTCGGTGGTAGGCGCGGCAGGCGCGGTGGACTGATTCGCAGAGGTCGATCCAGCCAGAGTCGCTTCGGCGGGAGTTGTCGCGGCGGACCTCTTTTCCTTCCTCCGCTCCCGGATCTCGGCGTAGATGAAATAGCCCAGTCCGAGTGGAGCCATGATGCCGAAGGCCAGCCATTGCAGGCCGTAGGACAGATAGGGGCCCGCGTCGAGTTGGGGGAGGGGGGTCGGGGTGAAGGCGCCGGGCTGGTTCTCGCTCAGCTGCAAGTAGCCGCCGCGTTCGCCGGTCGGCAGCGGCGTGAGTGGCTGGTGCAGCACAGCGGATTCCTGGGTGGTGTCGATGGAATACACCTGGCGGTAGCCGTCCTGGATGCTCGGGTCCTTGCCGGGCGTGACCCCTTCGGACATCCGGATCCGCGCTTCGATCCGCTGCGGTCCGGCGGGCGGGTCCGGGATCGAAGGCGGGCGGGTCCCGTCCACGGCGGATACCAGCCCGCGATCGACGAGCAGTACGCGTCCGTCCGCCAGCCGGAAGGTCGCCAGCACCGCGTAGCCGGGAGCGCCGTCGAGGTGGCGCAGCCGGACCAGCACGGTCGAGTCCGGCACGTAGCTACCGGAGGCGGTCACGCGTCGCCACTCGGTGGCGGCATCCGTATCGGAGAGCACCGCGGTGAGGTCAACGGGGTCGGCCTTCACCGAGTCGGCGATCAGCTGATTGCGGTGCGAGGTGGCCGTGTTCTTGCCGAGCTGCCACGGCGCGAGCACGGTGAAGCACAGGTAGGCGAAGGCGGCGACCAGCACGGCCAGGATCAGCCAGCTGGGGCGGAGCAGGAACGCGAGCCTGCGCATCAGGCTCGTCCGTCTGGGGCAGGTAGCAGGTCGGGTGGCTCGGCGGTGCCCAGCTCGGCGCGGACCCAGTCGAGCAGGCCGGGGACGGCTGCCTCGATCTGGTCGCGCACGAGTTCGAAGTCCGCCGCGTCGCCGTAGTACGGGTCGGCGACGTCCTGGCCGTTGGCGGTGGGATCGAAGGTGCGCAGCAACCGCAGCCGCTGCGGCGGGACGCCGAGGCGGGCGAGTTCCCGCTGGTGTGAGCGATCCAGCGCGACCACGAGATCGGCGTCGAGGTGCTCGGCGCCGAACGCGGTGGCCACGTGGCCGGTCGGATAGCCGAACTTGCGCAGCGTTGCCGAGGTCCGCGGATCCGCGTCGTCACCGACGTGCCAAGACCCGGTGCCCGCGCTGCTCACCCGCACCCGATTGGCCAGTCCGGCCCGATACAAATGCACCGCGAAGATCTTTTCCGCCATCGGAGAACGGCAGATGTTGCCGGTACAGACAAACGAGACGTGCAGCTGACCCACGACTGCCATTCTGGCCGGTGCCGCTACGGGTTCGCCACGTAGGGTGTGGTCTCGTGCCCGAGGACCGCGTCGATCGCGTGAAACTGCGCCACCACGGCGACGTGGACGCGCGCCCGGGCATGCTCGATTTCGCGGTGAATGTCCAGGGTGTCGCCCCGCCGGAGTGGCTGCGGCAGCGCTTGGCGGTGCGGCTGTCCGACCTGGGCCGTTACCCGAGCGCCGAGGACGCCGATGCCGCTCGCCGTGCGGTCGCGGCCCGGCACCGCCGAACTCCTGGCGAGGTGCTGCTGCTCGCGGGCGCGGCCGAGGGGTTCGCGATGCTGCCCCGCCTCGCGCCGCGTCTGGCCGCGGTGGTGCATCCGTCGTTCACCGAGCCCGAACTCGCGCTGCGCGAGGCGGGTGTCCCGGTGGCCAGGGTGGTTCTGGAGCCCCCCTACCTGCTCGATCCCGCCGCGGTGCCCGTCGGCGCCGACCTGGTGGTGCTCGGCAACCCCACGAACCCGACCTCGGTACTGCACCCGGCCGACGCCATTCGTGCCCTGCGCAGGCCGGGCCGCACCATCGTCGTCGACGAAGCCTTCGCCGACGCCGTGCCGGGCGAGCTCGAGTCCGTCGCCGCCGACCCCGCACCGGATCTGCTCGTGCTCCGCAGCCTGACCAAGACGTGGGCGCTGGCGGGCTTGCGCTGCGGATACTTTCTCGGCGCACCTGCTCTCCTGGCCCGCCTCGACCACGGGCGCGCCCACTGGCCGCTGGGCACCTTGCAGTTGGAGGCGATCACGGCGACCGCGAGCCCCGCGGCCGTGGCCGAGGCCGACCGCCGCGCCGCGACCCTGGCCCTGGCGCGTACCGCGATGATCGAACGGCTGACCGGCCTCGGCGTGCACGTCCATATCCCGGCCGACGGCCCGTTCCTGCTGCTGCGCGTCGCGGACGGTGAACTGCTCCGCAAACACCTGGCCGAACAGGGGATCGCGGTTCGCCGTGCCGACACCTTCCCTGGTCTCGGCCCGGACCACCTGCGCGTCGCGGTGCGGGGCGCCGGCGAAGTCGACCGGCTGGTCGCCGCGATTCGATCGGCAGGTGTGTGATCAGCCCGCCGTGTCGGCCGCGTGGGCGTCTCGGCGGTGCGGACGCTATGTAATGCCGGTACGGGTGGACGATTCCTCCCGGAAGGAAATCGACTGTCGTAGGGCAGGACCGAAGCGAAGGAAGGTGGACGATGACGACGCTGGCGGATCTCATCGCGGTGCTCGACGCGGCGTACCCGCCCGCGCTGGCCGAGTCGTGGGACTCGGTCGGCCTGGTCTGCGGCGATCCGGCCGAGGAGCTGACCCGCGTGCTGTTCGCGGTCGACGCCACCGCGGCGGTCGTCGACGAGGCGATCGACTGGCGCGCCCATGCCTTGGTGGTGCACCATCCGCTGCTGCTGCGCGGCGTCGACACCGTCGCGGCGAACACGCCGAAAGGCGCGCTGCTGCACCGGCTCATCCGCTCCGGTTGCGCCCTGTTCACCGCACACACCAACGCCGACTCCGCCGAACCCGGCGTCTCCGACGCGCTCGCCGCGGCACTCGGGCTCACCGTGACCGGCCCGCTGGACGCGAAACCCGAGTCCGCCGTGGACAACTGGGTGGTCCGAGTACCCCGCACACATACCGATGCCGTGCTTGCCGCCCTTTTCGCCGCAGGAGCGGGCGGTGTCGGGGACTATCGCGACTGCGCGCTGCGGGTACCTGGGACGGGGCAGTTCCGTCCGCTGGCCGAGGCGGGTCCGGCGGACGGTGCGCTCGGCGAGCTCCAGCGCGTCGAGGAGGACCGCGTCGAGGTGGTCGCCCCGCCCACGGCGCGCTCGGCGGTGCTCGCCGCGCTGCTCGCCGCCCATCCGTACGAGCACCCGGCCTACCACATCAGCGAACGGGCCCCGCTGCCCTCGTCGCTCGGTATCGGCCGGATCGGCACCCTGCCGGAACCGGAGTCGTTGCGCGCCTTCACCGATCGCGTGGCGAGCGCGCTCCCGCCCACCGCCTGGGGCGTGCGCGCCGCGGGCGATCCGGACCGCACCATCTGCACCGTCGCGGTGTGCGGCGGGGCGGGCGACTCCTACCTGAACGCGGCCACCCGCCTCGGCGTCGATGCCTACGTCACCGCCGACCTGCGCCACCACCCGGTCGACGAACATCTGCGCAAGGGCGGCCCCGCGCTGGTCGACGCCGCGCACTGGGCGACCGAATTCCCTTGGTGCGCACAGGCGCAATCCCTGGTCCGGACCGCGCTGCCCGATCTAGAGACGAGGGTATCCACGCTGCGCACCGACCCGTGGACGGTGGGCGCGTCCGCCTGACCGGCGGCGCGAGCGATGGTCCGAGTCGCGGCCGGGGGCAGGGGCAAGCTCGCGGGAGCGACGATCCCCGAGGCGGTGGTTCGCATAGTCACGGAGGGCCCGGCGAGCAGGGTGGCGCGGGTTCGGCGTCGGCGTGTCCAATGCCATTGTCCTGACGACGAAGTGGCAACGGTTCCAGCGTGTCGGGGCGTGTCGGCGCCGAGCTGGAACGGGGTGGGCGGTTTGGGTGAATCGAGCCGTTTGCCGGGGTAGAACTACTTCATGAGCTTCCCGGTTGATTTCGGGCTGGTGCAGATCGGCCTGATCCTGCTGCTGTTGGTCGGTGTCGCGCTGATCGTTTCCGGTCTGATCGCGGCCCGCCGGGTCGGGATGCGGGCGCTGCTCGCGCGTGGGGCAGGCGGGCTCGCGTTGCTGCTGGTCGCGGCGGTGCTGCTATGGGTCGCGACCCTGCTGCAGACGTATCTGGGACTCACCGGGGAGATCAAGGCGGCGCATGTGGTGGCCAAGCCGGTGGCGGGGCAGGAGCACCAGCTCGACGTCGACCTCACCCTGTACGGCGACGACGACCACGCCGAACAGCGCAGCACCTACCGGGTCGAGGGCGACATGTGGGTGCTGCAAGCGGGCATCGTCGAGCTGGAGCCCTGGGTGAACGCCCTGGGTTTCCACTCCGGCTACCGGATCAGCCGCCTGTACGGCCAGCGCCTCGACGGCGTCGCCACCACGCAGAACCAGATCTTTCTCGGCGGCGGCGACCAGGACTTCTTCGCCGACATGCGCGCGGGCCGCTGGTGGACCCAGCCGTTCGTGCGCTCCGCCTACGGCAACGCGGTGATCGCGGTGCCCGGCGAATACGACGTCTACATCTCCCGGGACGCGATCAAGACCCGCACCGTCGGGGGCTAGCGGCTGCTCGATGGACTTCCTCCGGCTACGCCCATTACACGGGGCGGCCGCCGCGGCGCGGTACGGTTGAGCACCAGTCCCGTCCACCCATCCAGGAGTTTGTCCGCGTTGAATGTCGAACCCACGATCCAGGCCGAGCTGCTCCGGCTCGCCGCCGTCGACGCCGAGCTGACCCGGATCGCGCATCGCCGCACCGTGCTGCCCGAGCAGCAGGAGGTCGCCCGGCTGGAGGCCGAGCGCAACGCCCACTCCGACGCGGCGGTGGCCGTGCAGATCGTGCTGGACGACCTCGACCGCGATATCCGCAAGCTGGAGGGCGAGGTCGAGGCGGTGCGCAAGCGCGAGGACCGGGACAAAGGAATGCTCACCGCGGGAACGGTGAACGCCAAGCAGCTTTCGGAGCTCCAGCACGAGCTGGGCAGCCTGGAGCGCCGCCGTTCGGTGCTGGAGGACGAACTGCTCGAGGTGATGGAACGGCGCGAGGCCTCCGCCGCCGACTACGAGCACGCGGGCGCCCGGCTGAGCAAGACCGAGGCGGATCTGGCCGACGCGCGGCGGCAGCGCGACGAGGCGCTGGCGGATCTGGATGTGGCGCAGGGCCGCTGCGACACCGATCGCGCTGGTCTGGTCGGGAAGCTGCCCGCCGAATTGCTCGCGATCTACGACCGTCAGCGCGCGCAGCACGGTGTGGGCGCCGCGCTGTTGCAGGCCCGCCGCTGCGGCGCGTGCCGCATCGAACTCGACCGCGGCGAGATCGCCCGGATCGCCAAGACCGCCCCCGATGTGGTGGTGCGCTGCCCGGAGTGCGGGGCGATCCTGGTCCGGACCAAGGAATCGGGGCTGTGAAGCCGGGTGCCGAGCGGGCACGGCGATGACCTACCCCGAGGTGATCGTCGAGGCCGACGGCGGCTCTCGCGGCAATCCCGGTCCGGCCGGGTACGGCGCCGTGGTCTACGACGCCGATCACGCCCACGTGCTCGCCGAACGCCGGGAGTTCCTCGGCACCGCCACCAACAACGTCGCCGAATACCGCGGCCTGATCGCCGGATTGGAGGCGGCGGCGGAACTCGGCGCCGAAACCGTGGACGTGCGGATGGATTCCAAGCTGGTCGTCGAACAGATGACCGGCCGCTGGAAAGTCAAGCACGCGGCCATGATTCCGCTCGCCGACCGGGCGCGCAGGCTGGCCGCCGGGTTCGCGCGGGTGCGTTTCACCTGGATTCCCCGCGCTCAGAACGCCCACGCCGACCGGCTGGCGAACCAGGCCATGGACGACGCCACCCTGGTCGGCGAGGTCCGCGCGACGCCGGAGTCCGCGCGGTCGACCGAGGCCGCCGACCCAGCCCTCGCGGTCACCGAGCGCGATCTGCCGAGCTGGATCGACGAAGCCAGGCAGGCGGCCGCGCAGCCCGAGCCGGTGCGGCAGGGCCCCGGCTGGACCCGGGCCATCGGCCGTCCCACCCGGCTGTTGCTGCTGCGCCACGGCCAGACCGAGCTGTCGCTGGAGCGCCGCTATTCCGGTCGCGGCAATCCGCCGCTCACCGCGCTCGGCCGGGAACAGGCCGCACGGGCCGCGAAAATGCTGGCCGTCAGAGGTGGTATCGCCGCCGTGGTCAGCTCACCACTCGGCCGGGCCAGGGAGACCGCGGAGGCCGCGGCGACCGCCCTCGGTGTGCCTGCCGAGATACACGACGGTCTGATCGAGACCGATTTCGGCGCGTGGGAGGGCCTGACCTTCGCCGAGGCCGCGCAGCGCGACCCCGATCTGCACGCCCGCTGGATCGGCGACCCGGCCACCGCCGCGCCCGGCGGGGAAAGCTTCGATCAGGTCCGGGAACGAGTGGCCGCGGCCCGTCGTGATCTGATCGAACGGTATCCCGGTGCGAACGTGGTTGTGGTCAGCCACGTCACCCCGATCAAGACGCTGCTGCAACTGGCGCTCGATGCCGGGCCGTCGCTGCTGTACCGGTTGCACTTGGATCTGGCGTCGCTATCCATAGCGGAGTTCTATTCCGATGGCGGATCATCGGTGCGTCTGGTGAACGACACGTCCTATCTCTGAGGACGCCGCCACCCCTGGAACGAGGGCGAACGCGGTGCGCGAAGGGCGAATTATGCCCTATTGCAACATGTTTGCGTTTCACATTCGCGCGATGCGGTGAATCTCACTTCGACTCGGCCTTGCGCGCCGAGTAGCGGTAGGCTTCCGGACGGTCAGGCACAGGCGTCCTACCCTGCCAGCCTGGTCGGGGCCGACGCTGTTGTGTGCCCTCGATCGGGTGTCACCAAGGGGGACGATGGTCGGTGGGCAGCGCCGCCCATGGACCGCGTCACGGCGGGAAGGGCCTGTGCCGTCGCGTAGTTCGAGAGAGTGCAGGTTCGATGAGCAGTCCGATCAAGGTAATCGTTCTGGGGGCGGGGATCGGAGGACTCACTACCGCGGCCGCGCTGCGGCACGCGGGTTTCGCCGTCGAACTATACGAAGCGGGCCCCGAGCTGCGTGCGCAGGGTTTCGGTCTTTCGGTGCAGGCCAATGGAATCAACGCGTTGCGCACCCTCGGCCTCGGCCTCGATGAGCAACTGCTCGAACGCGGCGGCCGGGTCGAGACCTTCCGCTTCTGCAACCCGGACGGCAGCCCGATCAGGGTGCTCCCGGTGCACCGGCTCGATGCCCAGCTCGGCGCGCCCGCCGTGGCACTGCACCGCACCGACCTGCACGACGTGCTGCTGCGCGCGATCGGCGACACGCCGACTTTCGTCGCCGCGCAGGCGACCCGGTTCGTCGACGACGGCGAGCACGTGCGGGTGGAGTTCGCCGACGGCCGGGTTTCCGAGGGCGATCTGCTCGTCGGCGCCGACGGCATCCATTCCATGGTGCGCGCCCAACTGCACGGCCGCGCCGAACCACGCGCGGGCAATTTCGTGTGCTGGCTGGCCTGCATCCCGTTCGAGCATCGCAATGTCGCGCGCGGCCTCTCGGCGCACTTCTGGGGCACCGGAATGCGGTTCGGCATCCACGACATCGGTCACGGCCGGGTGTACTGGTGGGGCACCCAGACCTTGCCCGCCGACGAGGCGGCGAACTGGCGCGGCGGCAAGGAGGACCTGCTGCGCTTGTACGCCGATTGGGCGCCGGAGGTGCGCGCCTGCATCGAGCAGACCGACGAATCCGCGATTCTCGCGGTGCCGGCCCAGGACCGCCCGCCACTTCCGCGGTGGGGCCGCGGCCGGGTGACCCTGCTCGGTGACGCGGCGCACCCGATGCTGCCCAGTCTCGGCCAGGGTGCCAACTCAGCCATCGAGGACGCGGTAGTGCTGGCGAACGTGCTGCGCAACGCGCTGGATCCGGTTGCGGGCCTGCGCCGTTACGAGCAGCTGCGCGCCGATCGCACCGCCATGTTCGTGAACGGCTCGGCCTCGCTCGCCAAGATCGAGCAGACCACCGATCCGCGTCTGGTGCGGGTGCGCGACACCTACTTCCGGCACGCGCCCACCGAATTCTTCCTGCGCGAGCTCGCCAAGCCGATGTCGTTCCCGCCGCTGGACGGGCCGACCGCGCGGCTGCCGCGCCCGTTGTCGCCGGTCGAGCGCTGGCACTGGATCGCCGATCAGCTGGCGCCGCTGCACATCTTGTCGCGCGTGCGGATCCGCGGACAGGTCGACGCCGGACAGATCCGGGCCGGCCTGGACGAAGTGCAGCGCCGACATCCGCTCTTGCGGGTCGCCGTGGCCGCCGAACCCGACGGCACCGCACCGCGTTTCGTCCCGGTGCAGGCGCCCATCCCGCTGCGCGTGATCGAATCCGAGGACAGCACCACGTGGTTGACCGAGGTCGACGAAGTCGAGCTGCGCGAGCCGTTCGACTGGCGCACCGGGCCTTTGGCCAGGGCGGTGCTGATCAAGGAGACCGACGGCACCAACGAGCTGATCGTGACGTTGCACTACGCGATCGCGGATGGCGAGAGCGCGCTGTCGGTGGCCGAGCAGGTGCTGTACGCGGCCGCCGGGGAAGCGGGCGAGTTCCCGCCCGCCCCGGTGCGGCCCGGCCCGGAAGATCTCTTCCCGCCGCGCTTCCAGGGCGGCAGTGGCGCGCTTCGCACCGCGGGTTCGCTGCTGCGCGACCAGAAGTCACAGCTGCGCAGGCCGCGCAGGCTGGAACCGACCTCGCTGGCTCCGCCCGCACAGCGGCGCAGCCGGGTGGTGCATCGCAGCCTCGACGCCGACCGGCTCGACGCGCTCACCGCCGGCTGTGCACGCCACGGCGTCGGCTTGCAAGCCGCCTTGTCCGCGGCGCTGCTGATGGCGGCGGCCAGGGAGGCGGGCACCGGCAAGGCGACCTGGTACACCGTCGGCAGCTCGGTGAACTTCCGCGACCATCTCGACGGCGCCGCCGCGGACACCGAGGTCGGCACCTATCAGGGCATGATCGCCACCCCGGCGAAGTATGCGCCGTGGGCCTCGCTGTGGGAGATCGCCCTCGAGATCGAGCGCGAATACGGCGCGCGGATGGATCGGCGCGATCATCTCTCCGCCTTGAACCTGTTGAAGGTGGCCGCGCCGAAATCGGCGGCGGCCAGCGCGTCCACCGTCAAACTGATGGATACCCGTGGTCCCGGTCATCTCTGTATGACCTACCTGGGCAGCTATCCCTTCCCGGACAAGATCGGCTCCTGGCAGCTGGAAGGCGCGCAGTTCGTCTCCGGCATGTCGGTGAGCGGGTTCATCATGGCCACCGCCAATGCGACCCACGACGAGTTGTCCTTCAACATCGGTTACGTCGAACCCGCGGTGTCGCGGGATCGAGCCGAACGCCTCGCCGATGAGAGTGTGCGCGCGCTGCTGTCGGCCTGCTGACCCGCCTACACCACAAGACGACAGGAGAGTCCCGGCATCGGCGAAGTCGATGCCGTGATTTGCGATATCGATAACTGGATAACTGTGGTAGCAGCTTTGCGTGTCAGAGATCAGGGTGGGCTTGGTTATCCGCGCACAGCCGGTGCCGCGAGTGTCGCGATAGGAGTGACTGTGACATCCGAACCGAGTGCTACTCCCCATCGACCCGAGGCGTGGCCGGTCAGCGCGTACCAACGAGATGTGTTGTCCGTGGCCTTCCGGTACGGGCCCGCGCCGGTCACCAGGAACGCTTACTGCGCGTTCCTGGACGAGCCCTTCGACATGGCCCGGCTGCAAGCGGTGGTCCGCCGGGCACTGCTCGCCGACGCCGCGCTGCGGCTGCGTTTCGAATTCTCCGAAGGCCGCTTCTGGCAGTGGATTTCCGACGAGCTGCCGGAAGTCGAGCTGATCGACCTGAGCTGGGCCTCGGACCCGGCCGCGGCCCGCCGGGACTGGGTGAACCGGGCCAACCTGACGCCCTCCCCGCCGCGCCGGCCGTTCCGGATCGCCGCGCTGGTCGACGGACCCGACCACTTCTATCTCTACGTGGCGATGCACCACGCGATGATCGACGGGTGGGGCGTGAACGCGTTGTGGGCCGCCCTGGTGGACAACTACAGCCGTTCGGACCTGCCACTCGAACTGCTCGCCGAACCGGAACCGGTCACCGAGGAGACCGACCGCGGCGTGAGCACCTACCGCAAGATCGCGGCCGAACACGAGGAGTATCTGTCGTCTCCGCAGTGGGTCGCCGACCGCGACGCGCTGGTCCGCCGCTTCGAAGGAGTGGTTCCGGCGCTCTTCTCCGGCCGGGCGAGCACCCCGAACGTGGACCGGGGACGCCGGCGCGTGGTGGTGGAACCCGCATTCCTGGACCGGATTCGCGCGACCGGCTTCTCCGTCTTCGCCTTCACCGTCTCGGCGCTGGCCGCGTACCTGACCACCGTCCATCGCTCCGAAGAAGTGGTGATCGGCGTCCCGATGCTGAATCGGCACAGCGCGGAGACCTTCCGCACCGCCGGGCACCGGACGAACGTGGTGCCGCTGCGCATCCGGGTCGACCCCGCCGAGCCGCTGTCGGCGGTCGCGTCCGAGGTGACCGCGCAGATCCGGGAGCTCAAGCGCTACGAGCGCTTTCCCTACGGTGACCTGGCCCGTGCGCTCAGCAGCGATCCGACGGCACCGCCGCTGTTCGACGTGGCGTACTCCTACATCAAGATGCCGTCGTCGGATCATCTCGACAAGATCCTCGGCACCATCGACATCATCAATCCGGGCACGGTGCTCGAGGCGCTGAACATCCTCGCCGTCGAGCACGCGCGCGACGGTTCGCTGAACCTCCAGCTCTACTACGATCGAGACGTCTTCGACGAGAACTTCCCGTTCGAGTCGGTCGTGCGCAGCATAGGTGCGCTCCTGGCGGCGGCGCTGGACCGGCCCGACACCCCGATCTCGGCCTTGCCGCTGATGCCCAGGCGAGAGTTGGCCGCCATCACCGCTTTCGAAACCGGGCCGCGCGAAGAGTTTCCGTACACCACGATCGACCGTTTGTTCCGCGAGGCGGCCGCCGAGCACCCGGACCGAGTGGCGATCGAGGCGGTCGCGGGCTCGGGAGAGCGGGCGCTGCGCTACGGCGAGCTGTCCGCGCTGGCCGACGGATTCGCCGCCCGGCTGCGGGCGCTGGGCGTGACCGGCAACGAATGTGTCCCGGTGGTGCTGACGCGTTCGACGGAGCTGCTCGTCGCGATTTTCGGCACGCTGCGCGCCGGGTGCGCGTACGTGCCGTTGGACCCGGACTTTCCGGCCACGCGCATCGAAACCGTGCTCGCCGACTGCGGAGCGCGCTTCGTGGTGGCCGGACCCGAGCACCAAGCGGTGTTCGACAAGCTGCGCGTCACCCGGATCGCGATGGCCGAGATCGTGCCAGCGCGCGGTATCGACAACGTCTCGCATCCAGCTGATTTGAGCTATCTCATCTACACCTCGGGCTCCACGGGAGTGCCCAAAGGCGTCATGATCGAGCACCGGTCGGTGGTGAACCGGCTGACCTGGATGCAGCGACGCTACCCGTTGCACGCCGAGGATGTGATCCTGCAGAAAACGCCGGTCACCTTCGACGTCTCGGTGTGGGAGCTGTTCTGGTGGGCGATCACCGGCGCCAGATCGGCGTTGCTGGAGCCGGGCGGCGAGCGCGATCCGCGCCGCATCGTCGACGCCATCGGCGCGCACACGGTCACCGTGCTGCACTTCGTGCCGTCCATGCTGGCCGCGTTCGTCGACGAGCTGGCGGCCCACCCCGCGGCGGTCGCGCGGATCGGCAGCCTGCGCCGGGTGTTCTGCAGCGGCGAGGCGCTACCACCGGCGCTGGTGCGCCGATTCCACGCGGTCTTCACCGCGGCCGGGGCGACGGCACCGGAACTGGTGAATCTCTACGGCCCGACCGAAGCCACGGTCGACGTCTCCTATTTCGACTGCCCCCGCGACGATGCGCTCGACGTGGTGCCGATCGGACGGCCGATCGACAACATCGACCTGCTCGTGCTCGACGAAATGGGCCGCCGTGTACCGGTCGGGGTACCGGGCGAACTGAACATCGCGGGCGTCGGCGTGGCGCGCGGATATCGCGGCAGGCCCGAGCTGACCGCGGCCGCCTTCGTCGACGATCGCGCGGTGCCGGGACGGCGGCGCTACCGCACCGGCGATCTGGCGCGCTGGCTGCCGGACGGCAACCTCGAGTATCTGGGCCGCTTCGACGACCAGGTGAAGATCCGCGGCAACCGGGTCACGCTCGGCGAGGTACACAACGCCATGCTCGGTTGCCGCGGGGTGCGTGCCGCGGCCGTGGTAGACGAACTGTCCGAGGCGCACGGTGTGCAGCTGGTCGGCTACTTCGTCGGAACCGACGTGACCGGTGAGGAGATCGCCGCGCAGATCGCCGACCGATTGCCGCGCTACATGGTGCCCACCCGGCTGATCCGGGTAGACCGAATCCCGCTGACCCGCAACGGGAAACTCGACCGCTGGGCGCTCGCCGAACAGCTCGTGCTCGGACACGGCGCCGAGCAGGTCGCGGGTGTCCAGCCGCGCAACGACGTCGAGGCGCGGCTCGCGCGAGTCTGGTGCACGGTGCTCGGCGTCGAGTCGATCGGTGTACACGACAACTTCTTCACCCACGGCGGCGATTCCATTCTCGCGCTGGCCGTGCGCACCACCGCCGAGCGCGCCGGGCTCTACTTCGACGTGGACGCCTTCTACCAAGCGCCGACCATCGCCGAGCTGGCGCGCGTGGTGCGCGACGACCGGGACGGCGACGAGCACGCGCGTGTCTTGTCGCCGCTGGAGACGGTGCCGCTCATCGACCGCGCCGCGCTGCACCGGGTCGAGGACGCGTTCCCGGCCACGGCGCTGCAACTGGGCATGCTGTATCACAGCATCGAGCGCGCCGACTCCGTCACGTACAAGGACGCTTTCCGGTATCGGCTCGAAATGCCCTGGGATGACGCGGAGTTCCGTGCGGCCGTGGACCGGCTGGTGCGGCGTCAGCCCGCGCTGCGCTCGTCGTTCGAGCTGAGCAAGTACTCGATTCCGCTGCAGATCGTGCACACCGAGGCGCCCTACGAGCTGGAGATCGTCGACCTCGGCGATACCGACGAGCTGGACGGTGCGGAACTGATCGAGTCCTACCTCCAGGAACGCACGCACGCCCAGTACGACATCTCGGTCGCTCCGCTGTTCGCCATCCGGGTGTTCGTCCGCCCTGGTCCACACGAACCGGTGGGCACGGTGGACCTGGTTCTGAGCTTCCACCACGCCATCCTGGACGGCTGGAGTGTCGCCACCTCGGTGCTGGAACTGCTGCTGGACTATCTGAGCCACCTCGGCATGACGCAGACCCGCATCGAGGCCACGCCCCATCCGGCGACCGTTCTGGCCGAGTACGCGCAGGCCGAACAGGGCAGCGCGCACGACACGGCGCGCGAGTACTGGCTGACCGCGCTCGCCGGGGCGGAACCCACCGCCCTCACCGCGCTCGGGGCGCACCAACCGGCGGTCGCCGAGGTCCCGCAAGCGAAGGCGCTGGTGCCGCGCCGCTTGGCCAAGCGCGTGACGGCCTTCGCCACGCGACACCAGATTCCCGAGAAATCGGTCTATCTGGCCGCGCACTGCCTGGCGCTGCGGGCACTCACCGGGCGTACGGATGTCACCACCGGTGTGGTCAGCCACGGTCGCCCGGACCGCGCGGGTGCCGAACGAGTGGCCGGGCTGTTTCTCAATACTCTGCCCATCCGGCTGGACAACACCGCGACCACGTGGCGCGCGGCAGTGGAGCAGATCGCGCGCCGGGAACGCGAGGCCTATCCGTACCGTCGCTATCCACTGCGGTCGATCCTCGCCGATGGCGCCCCGGCGTTCGAGACGGCGTTCAACTTCGTCAACTACCACGTCTTCCAGCCCATGGTCGTGCTGGACGGGGTGCGTCTGGTGGACGTCGACGTCCGCGAGGAGACCAATTTCCAGCTGCTGGTGACCGCGGCGACCGACCCCCGCGACGGCCGGATGTGGCTGCGGGTCGACGGCCACCACACGCTGACCACCGAGCAGTGCGAGACGGTGGTGCTCACTCAGCTGCGCATGCTGGCGGGGATCGTGGCCGACCCCGATGGGGTGATCGACCGGGGTGTCGGCCCGGCCACCGCCCGGGACGCCGGCACACTGGTGGCCGAGGCCGCCGCGCTGAACCCGGCGGGCATCGCGGTGGCCGGCGATGACGAATCCGTCACCTACGCCGAACTGATCGAACGCTCCGACCGCCTGGCGCGTCGCCTGGTCGGGCTGGGGGTGTCGCAGGGCGACCGGGTCGGCATTCTGATGAGGCGCCGTCCCGAACTGGTACTGCTCGTGCTCGCGCTGACCAGGATCGGGGCCGCATGTGTTCCCCTGGACGTCAGCTACCCGCGGGCCAGACTGAATCTGATGATCGACCGCGCACGCCCGCACCGCGTGGCCGCCGACGCCGACTATCGCGACATCGTCGACGACGCCGCCTTGGTGCTCGACACCACCCTGCTCTTCGACGACTCGGCAGACGACGCGGATGTCGCACTGCCCGATCATGTTTCGCCCGACGCGGTGGCCTACGTGCTGTTCACCTCCGGCTCGACCGGCGAGCCCAAGGGCGTCGCGATGCCACATCGCGGCCTGACCTCGCTGGTGGATTGGCAGATCCGCGCGGCGACCGGCACCGGCCTGCGCAGCACGCTGCAATTGGCGCCGTTGAGTTTCGACGTGTCGTTCCAGGAGATCTTCACCACCCTCGCGGCCGGGTCGACTCTACGGGTGAGTTCGGCCGACCTGCGGTCGAACGTCGAGCAGCTGCTGAACACGGTGGTGGACGAGGGCATCGAACGGCTGTTCCTGCCGTACGTGGCGTTGCAGGCGTTCGCTGAGGCGGCCGTGGGTCTGCGGAAGTTCCCGACCGAGCTGAAGGTGCTGATCTCCTCCGGCGAGCAGCTGCGCATCACCGACGAGATCCGCGCCCTGTGCAAGGTGGTTCCGGGTTTGGTGCTGGAAAACCAATACGGCCCCACCGAATCTCATGTCGCCACGAAATTCACTTTGCAGGGCCCGGCCGACGAGTTCCCCGCGCTGCCGCCCATCGGCCGGGCCGTCGACGGCGACACCGTGGACCTGCTCGACAGCGCGCTGCGCCCGGTGCCCGACGGCGTGATCGGCGAGATCTATCTCGGCGGCCGTTCCCTCGCGCGCGGCTACGAGGGCCGCCCCGCGCTCACCGCCCAGCGGTTCGTGGCCACCCATGCGGGCGGAATCCGCTACCGCACCGGGGATCTGGGCGTTCGGCTGTTCTCCGGCGACATCGTCTGCCTGGGCCGCAGCGACAGCCAGGTGAAGATCCGCGGCTTCCGGGTGGAGCCGGCCGAAGTGGAGCTGTGCATCCTCGGCCTGGTGGAGAAGTTCCCTGGCATTACCGAAGCGGCCGTGGTGGCGCGCGGCTTCGGCGGTATCGACGGGTCGCTGATCGCGTTCCTGGTCGGCTCGGCGGAACAGACCGATCTGGCCGCGCTGCGGCACGACTTGCGGGCGGTGCTGCCCGCGCACATGGTGCCGTCGCGGTTCGTCTGGCTCGACGAGCTGCCCCGCACGCCCAGCGGCAAACGCGATGACGCGACGTTGCGCGATCATGGCGCGCACGTCACGGATTCCCTAGCGGCGCAACGGGAACCGGCCGACGAGTACGAGCGGTCGGCGGTGCAGGTGCTGGCCGAATACGCCGGTCTGCGCGCGATCGGCGTGGACGACGATTTCTTCGCGGCGGGCGGGACCTCGATCGGGGCGATGCGGGTGGTGATGGCGCTGTCGCGCCGATGGGGTGTCGAAGTGCCGCTGGACGCGTTCATCAGCGCGCCCACCGCGGCCGGGCTCGCGACGCTGGTGCGGGCGGGCGGCGACGTTCACCGCACTTTCGACCCGCTGGTGCCGCTCAACCCCGACGGCACCAAGCCGCCACTGTTCCTGGTGCACCCGATCGGCGGGAATGTGCTGTGCTATTTGACCCTTGTGCGGTATCTGGATCCGGATCGCCCGGTGTACGGACTGCAGGCGGCCGGCGCGGACGCGGGTAGTGCGCCGGAGAAGTCGATCGCGGCGATGACCGAGTCGTATCTGGAAGCGCTGCGGCGGGTGCATCCGACCGGCCCATATCATCTGGCGGGTTGGTCGTTCGGCGGCTATGTCGCCTTGGAGATGGCACGTCAGCTGCCGGAGCATGAAGTGTCCAGCGTGACGCTGCTGGACACCATGGCGCTACGCGCGCAAGCGCGCACGCCGATCCCGGAGGAGAAGCTGATCCGGTGGTTCTTCCTCGAGCTGCTGTGGTACGCGCGCGGAAGCCAGTCCGCCCTGATCGATTTCGAGCCCGACGTGCACGGTTCCGAAGAGCTGTTCGCGGCGATGCTGGCCGAGGCGGTGCGGTCGGAGATTCTGCCCTCCGCCAGCTCGCCGCAGGCGATCCGGCGCCTCTACGAGGTGTTCTACGCCAACTACTCGGCGATGCTGGACTACAAGCTCGAGCCCTACGAGCGGGATATCACGCTGCTGCGTGCCAGCGAGGGACTGCCGCCGGGCGTCGACCTGGCGCACCAGACCGTCGGCAGCATGTTCGACAGCGCGGACAACGGCTGGAAGCAGTACGCGGCCCGCCGGTTCACGGTGATCTCCGTCCCCGGTGATCACCTGGACATGATGACCGAACCGAACATCAGCGAGGTGGGGCTGCGCTTGGACGAGGTGCTCTCCGCCGCCGATCCCGACCTGGATCGGGAGTGGAACGAATCCATGCTGGACGCTTGACTAGCTCACGAACTCACCGCGGCCGCCATTCCGCGCAGCGCGGCCGTGGTGAATTCGTCCAGCGGATAGAACAATTCGATGGCCAGCTCCGACAGCGTGACGTCGGCCGGCGCGCCGAAGGTGGCCATCGTGCTGAACATCGACAGCTCGCCCGCCGGTGTGCGGATCCGGATCGGCACGTCGAAAGGGCCCGGCGGCGTGCCGGCCTCCGCTGTGGCGTCGGCGTCCGGCGGGTCCGGGTAGCCGGACACCTCGTCGTACAGCGCCGCCAGCTCATGGTCGCCGCTCGCGCTGACCTGCCTGGCCAGCCGCTCCAGGAACAGCGCGCGCACCTGGGCGAGGTTGGCCAGCCGGGACGCCAGTCCGTCCGGGTGCAACACCAGCCGGTACACATTCGGGTGCGGTGCCCGCAGGTGCGCGGGAACGCCGTCCATCAGCACGCTCATCGCGGCGTTGCCGGTGACCACGTTCCACAGGCGATCGATGACCACGGCCGGGTAGGGTTCGTGCGCGGCCAGCATGGTCTCCAGGGCGGCTCGGACCGATGTGAGATGCGCGTCGTCGAGGCTGCTCTCCCGATACGCGGGCGCATAACCGGCTGCCATCAGCAGCGTATTGCGTTCACGCAGCGGCACGTCCAGTGTGTCGCACAGACGCAACACCATCGCCCTGCTGGGCATGGCGCGCCCGGTCTCCACGTAGGAGAGGTGCCGCGCCGAGGTATCGGCCGCCAGCGCCAGGTCCAGCTGACTCAACCTGCGCCGCTGCCGCCATTCGCGCAGCAGGACGCCCGCTCTCGATCGCGTCTGCACCGATGTCATTCGGTCAGCTAAGCACCCGTGCCGCCGTCCGGCCATGACCTGTGAGGTTATTGAGACGCTCACTTCCGGCCAGCAGTGTTGGTCCCGACGGATCGACCACAGGAGGACGATATGAGACCCACGACCCTGGCCGGCCGGAGCGGCAACGCCACCTTTCTGCGCACCGCGCTCACGGTGGACGGCTGGAGCACCGGGATCTTCGGCGGGGTGCTGGTGGCCGGCGCCGCATTCCTGCGCGACCCGATCGGGCTGCCGATCGCGTGGAGCATCCCGTTCGGCGTCGTCATGCTGGGCGGTGCGCTCGTGTTGCTGATGATCGCTCGATCCCCGGTGATATCGGCGCGGCACGCACAGGCGGTCGTCGCCGTCAACGCGCTCTCGGCTGCCGGAATGATCGGGCTGGCCGGTTCCGGTGTGCTCGCGCTGACCGGTCTCGGCGTGGCGTTCCTCATGGTCGGCGCCGTGGCGGTCGCGATCTTCGCCGGGCTGGAGTTCGCCGGGCTGCGCAGGCTCGGTTGACGTGGCGGGACGCCGCAAATCCTTTGCGCACGTTCTCGGTGACCAGGTAGAGAAATCCGGATGGACGTCTCGACACCCGAGGTCAGATTGCTCATGCCGGACGATTGGGCGGCATTCCGGCGGGTCCGTCTCAGGGCGCTGGCCGACACGCCGCAGTTCTTCGGTTCCACCTTGACCGAGGCGCGGGCCCGCACCGAGGGGGACTGGCGGCGCGCGCTGACCGATCGGGCGCAGTTCCTGGCCGAGTCGGCGGGAGCCGAGCTGGGCACAGTCGCGGGCATGCCCGATCGGGAACGCGGTGGTGTGCACCTGATTTCGATGTGGGTGGCGCCGCGGGCGCGAGGCACCGGGGTGTCGGACCGCCTGGTTCGCGCGGTGCTCGATTGGGCCGTGGCGGGCGGCCACCGCGTGGTCCGCTTGGAGGTCGCCGAGCGCAATAACCACGCCGAGGGGTTGTATCTGCGTAACGGCTTCGTGCGCACGGGTGTGAGCGGACCCGTGGCCCCGGGCGACGCGCGCAGGGAATTCGAGATGCAGTGGCGTCTGCCGGAGTCCCGTTTGTCCGATCGTTCGTAGGGTAACCGGCCAGCGATGGCATCCAGGAAATCTGTCCGGCGCCGCGCAGCCGAGGACAGGAGACGGTGATGAACGAACACGAACGCCCGGATCCAGACGGTGTCCATGACATCGCCGATGTGGGCGAGAAGGCCGATTCCGAGCGGGAACACGGTTCGGGCCACCATGCCGCGAAAGAATCAGAGCAGGCGGAGCCGGAGGCGGCGACCGCAGGGCGACAGGCGGACGACACGGCAGCCGAAGTGGGCGGCCCTACCGCCGGAGCGGCAGGTATGACGGGGTTGGAGACGCCGACCGTGGGGCGTGCGGGGGAAGAGAGCGCTGCCGAGCTCAGCGCCGCCGCTGCTGCCGGAGTGGCAGGTATGACGGGGTTGGAGACGCCGGCCGAAAGGCGTGCGGCGGAGGAAACCGCTGCTGAGGTGAGCGGCCCTGCGTCCGGAACGGCACCCTTCGCGGAGGCGGAGGCGGAGGCGACCATGACCGGGCGAGAGGCCGAGTTGAGTGGCGCTGCGGCCGCGGCGGCACCGCAGGCCACGCCAGCGGTGGACGAGTCCGTCCGACGCGCAGCCGAGCGTGCGGAGCTGGCCGAGGCCAATGCCGCGAGCGCTGCCGAACTCGGCGCCGCCGGACTTCCCGAAGCAGTAGCCCACCCGGGCCGCACGCTCGTGGACATGGTCCGTGACAAGCCCATACTGGCGGCCGCGCCCGCCGCGGTGCTCGCCTTCATTCTCTGGCGCGCCGTCCGTGGACGATGATGTTCCGGCCGGCGTGCCTCAGATATGCCGCCGGTAGACCTGCCGTGAACCGCCCTCCGGCCCGGTGGCCGCGGCTTCCGCGGGATTGAATCCCATGTGCTCGTAGAACGCACGGGCGCCGCTGGCCGCCGCGCCGGGATGATCGGCCCCGAAGGTGACCACTTCGAGTGTGCCGGGGCAGTGCACGTACCGGCGTATCGCGTCGGTGGTCAAGGCCCGTCCGATGCCATGTCCGCGGGCCTGCTCCGCGACGACCAGCCAGTCCACCCGGTAGGTCGGCGGCTGCGCGCCGAACATGATGGCGCCGAGCACTTCGGCTCCCGCGGACCGGGCGACGAGCGCCGTGCCCGCCCGAATGTGCCGTAGCACCGCCGCATGGAACCCGGCCTCGTCGACCATCGGGCCGAACCAGTGCTCGACTTGCCCCGCCAGTTCGAGCAATCCGGCGAGGTCGTCTTCCCGCGCAAGCCTGACAATCATCCGCGCCATCGTGACAGGATCGGCCGCTGTCGTCGACCCCTGGGACGGATTCAGTCGGCGAACCGCAGGGCGAGGCCGAGTTTCACCGGGCTCCGTTCATGCCGGAACGGGCTGCGCGATATCCGGCCGTGGGGCCGGTAGCCGCATGAGCGTGATGCCATACGTCGCGATCCAGGCGACCCACAGCAGCCAGCTCACCAGGCCGAGCATGCCGAGCGGGGTGAGGTGGTCGAGTACGAGCGGACCCACTGTCGCCCAGCCGAATTGACCTGCGGCCGCAGTCAGTCCGAGCAGGGCATGCCACCGCCGGATCAGTCCGGTACGCCATCCGCCGATGGAGAATCCGAGCATGGCCACGGCGAGAAATGTGCCGTTGAGCGCGAACAGGGCGTTGTGCAGGGCCCAGAGTCCCGCGGCGTCGCCGGTGCTGTGCGAGAGCGCGAGCCGCGTGGCGGCCACGCCGACGAAGGTGCTGTTCTGTAGCAAGAGTCCCGCGAAGCCGACCAGCGACCAGGCCGACCCGAGTGTCCGTTCACGCGGCCACAGCACCGCGACGGCGGCGGCGCCGAACACGATGACGCACGCCCACGCCGCGGGAAGGAATACCGACGCCAGTCGAACCGGACTTACCGCATCGGCGAAGAAGGCTTCCGCGTCGGCGATGTCGGCGCCGAACCGTGGCATGCCTGCGGGTTCGAGGATCAGGTTCGCGCCGACGATGACGAGCGCGAAGCCGAGGCCCGCCAGGCCGCCGATCCATGTGAAGGGACGCGCACATTTCGATTCTTCTATCATGTATTGAATATAAGTACCGTAAACTGAAAGGGGAACCATGATCGCGGAACCGGCCCGGCGCCGCTACGACTCGCTACGCCGCGCCGCCCAGGCACAGCAGACCAGTGTGGAGATCGCTCGGGCTGCGCGAGAGCTGTTCTTGGCCAAAGGCTGGGCGGCGACTACGGTGCGTGACGTCGCGCGCGTCGCGGGTGTCTCGGTGCCGACGGTCTACGCCGCGTACGGCAACAAGACCGGTCTCACGAAAGCGCTCGCCGACGCGGCCGACTTGTCGGCCGACGTACCTTTGTTGCTCGCCGATCTGGAAGCCGCCACCGAGCCGCGTCGGCAGCTGGCCGCGATGGTCGCCTACGACCGTAGGCTCTATGAGCGAGCGGGCGACGTGATCGTGCTGCTGCGCGAGGCGGGACGCACCGAACCCGAACTGGCCCAGGCGTACCGCGACGGCCGCCGCCGTGGCGACGACGCGCACCGTCAGGTCCTGTCCGCGTGGCCCGCCGGCACGCTGCGCGATGGCATCGACGTGCCGGCCGCCGTGGATATCTACGCGGCGGTCTGCAACATCGACGCCTTCACAGAACTCACCGCCGGGCGCGGCTGGTCACCCGAGCGAGTCGGGGCATGGTGGACCGCGCTGCTCACGCGTGAGCTGCTGGAGGAACGGTGATCAGCACAGTCCCGCCAGTTTGTAGAGGACCAGTGATCCCGCCACCGCGACGTTGAGGCTGTGCCCGGTGCCGACCATCGGGATCTCCACGGTGATGTCGGCAAGTTCGAGTCCTTCGGGTGGTATGCCGGTGGTCTCGTGCCCGAGGAGGACGATGGTGCGCCGCCGGGCCGCGGGAAGGTCGGCGAGGCGGACAGATTCGTCGGTCAATTCCACGCCGACGACCGCGGAGCCGCCGTCCCGCTGCCGGGCCAGCCATCGCTCGACGCGTCCATCGATCCAGTGCACGCATTGCCGGTGCCGAAGCGTATTGCCTTGCGCCAGCGCGTCGGGCACCCAGGGCCGTCGCGGCACCGCCAGGCACGCGCCGACCGCGTCGCAGGTGCGCAGCAGCGTCCCCAGATTCACGCCGTGCTTCGGCCACAGCGGTGCGGCGAGTAGATGATTCCAGCAACCGTGGCCGCGCCTGCGGCGCTGTCCGCGCAGTTCCGTGCGGGTCTTGACCCGCGCGGCAGTCATAGCGAAACGGGAACTGCCTTCCCGTGGGAGAGAGTGATATTCATCGAGACGATGCTTGGCGGCGCATCGGAGCCATCACCGAGGGCGGAAACACCCGAGATTTAGTCGTTTCCCACGATACGCCGAGAACGCGGGCCAACCCGCTCAGCGGGGCCGTACGTGCCACCATCCGTTCGCAAGGGTGTTATTGCTGGCACGGAGTTGTCGTTGCCGTGGCACGCGGGCGGCGCTCTGTCGTCGGCGTGGCGGGCGTGAGCCATTCGGCCTCAGAGGGCGCCACGCCGAACAGCATTCGAGGCAATCCTATGACAGCAAGCAACCGGTCTAGGCCACCTTCGCGGCCCGGCCCGCTCGGGCCGGGCCCGCGAATGCATAAGGGCGCAGCCGGATGTGCTCCGTCCCCAGCCCCGGGCAGGCGGAGCGAAGGCCCGGTGCAGCCGCTTACGGCCGCAGCACAGATACCAGGAATTCGGTCTGGTCGTATACCGCCTTTTCGAAGACTTCGTCGAAGTAGATGTCGAAATGTCCCGCCGGATAGCGCTTTACGACGGCGTGCTTGGTGCGTTCGGCGGCGCGCAGCGCCGATTTCACCGGGGCGACCGAGTCGTCGTCGCACAGTGCGTACAGCACCGGCATCTTCAGGGCCTTCGCGCGTCGCCCCGGTGCGTCGAACAGCACCGAGAACGCCACGCGCGCGGCCACTTTCGGCTCGTAGGTCTCGCTCTCGTCGGTCAGCCTGCGGAAGCCATCCAGCACGTCGGGTGCGCTCATCAGCGCCGCGGAGCGCTTGCGCCCGGCCAGCCGGATACGGACGGGCTTGCGCCGGATCGTCCCCAGCAGCAGATCGGTCGCCGCGATGGTGGCCACCTTGGTCACGCTGATCGGTCCCTTCGCCAACGCCGAGGACAGGCCGCTGGTGAACGGCACCTGCGCGACCACGGCCGCGATGTAGTCGTCGTCCGGCGCCACCGACAGTACGTGCCCGCCACCGAACGAAGTTCCCCACAACGCGATTCGGGTCGCGTCGATCCCGCGCACGGTGCGCGCGTAAGCGATGGCGGCATGCCAGTCCGCACGCTGGCGCGCGATGCTGAGCAACTGCCGCGGCGTGCCCTGACTGGCGCCGAAATGCCGATAGTCGAACACCAGCACCGCCATGTCCGCGGCCGCGAAACGCCGCGCGTACCGGTCCAGTCCCATTTCCCGATTTGCCCCCAGCCCGTGTCCCATCACCACTAGCGGGCGGGGTTTGGGTGCACCGTCCGGGCGATAGAGCCACGCCGCGCACTGCTCGCTTCCGGAAGGGAAGCAGACCTCGACACGTTCCATGGCCACTAACCGTACCCAGTATTCTGTTATCGCGGACGAGTTGGTCGGGCGGCCGCGGCGCAGGGAACGGGCACGGTCGTGCCGCCGCCCGGCGCCGAGGAAAGTCCGGACTCCACAGAGCAGGGCGGTTGCTAACGGCAACCCGGGGTGACCCGCGGGAAAGTGCCACAGAAAACAGACTGCCCACGGCCGTAGCGGCCGTGCGGTGAGGGTGAAACGGTGCGGTAAGAGCGCACCAGCGCCCCGGGTGACCGGGGTGGCTCGGTAAACCCCGCCCGGAGCAAGGTCGAAGGCCGCACCGTTCGCGGTGCGGCTGCGCAGGCGTTCGAGGGTTGCTCGCCCGAGCCTGCGGGTGGACCGCTCGAGGCACCCGGCAACGGAGTGTCCAGATGGATGGCCGTCCCCCGGTGCGAACCGGGGACAGGATCCGGCTTACAGACCAACTCGTCCGCCCACCCGCGCTTGCGGCCCTGCCGAGTTCGCGCTCAGCAGCGGCGAGAAGAGGTGCCCTCGTCGGCGGCATGCCGGATCCCGCGACCTGGACCGGCGCATCGCTGCCGGGTAGCGGTGGGCAGCTACCGCCGACTTCGACGGTCCTACGTCCTCCAGCGCGGAGGGATCAGCACATCAGGTTGGCCATCTGATAAATGGCCTTGGCTTCCTCCGCGGTCGGCTGGGTGTTGCCGCCGCCCGCCCGCTTGGTGATGTCGGCGACGACGTCGTTCTCGGACTTGCCCGCCTTGATGTCCGCGCAGGTCTCGGACAGGATGCTCGCGATCTTCGCGTCATCCTTGCCTTCGGCGAGCTTCGGGAACGCGCCGCGGAAGCTGACGACGAATGCACCCGTCTTCACGGTGTCGACCGGGGCGGTGGCGCCTTGCGACGCGGCCGCGGTGGTGGACGAGGCGGCGCTGCTGGGCTTGTCGTCCCCGCAACCGGTGAGGAGCAGGGAAAAGAGGGTGGCGCTGGCCGCGATCGCGGCGGTGGTTCTTATCACGCGCGGGATGCTAGCGGCCGAGGATCACTGCCGCCTCCCGTCAGGTTAACGGGAGGCAACGAGTGTGGGAGAACAAACGCGCGGTCAGGTCGGGTTGATGGTGAAGACCTGAGCCCAGTACGCGGCCTGTTCGGGACCGAGCAGAGGCAGCAAGTAGTCGAACAAAATCGATGACATAAGTGTGCAGCTCCCAATTGTCGACGTACGGCACATTTTCGAAAGCGCGGGCGAACGCGACGCCCGACACGCCGCGTCACGTTAGCAGCGCGGGCGCTGTGGTGTCGCAGCGCGAGATTTTCGCCGCCCCGGTTCGTGCGCCACTGGCCGTAAGAGTGATCGACGTCATAAAGTAGTCGCCGTTGGCAAGGCCCGGTGCGGGGCAGCACCCGGCCATTCATACTTCGATCGCGGGAAAGCAGGTCTCAACACATATGCGAGTAGTTCGCTCCATGGTCGCCGGCGCATTGGTCGCAGGCGCCGCCTCGGTTTTAGCGGTGCTCGGCGCCGGCTCCGCCAACGCGGTCGCGGTGACGCCGCTGCCGGGTGGGGTTCAAGTCGACCTCAGTCCCACCGACACGGTGTGGGTGCATCAGAATCACGTCGGTCTGGCCATCGCCGGGCTGCCGCATCCGTCCGCCGCCTCCTTCGGTCAGGCGCTGGACGCCGCGGCACAGGTGTCGTCCTCGGTCCCTGGTGGCCGGGTCACCTTCACCGTGTACGGTCCGTTCGATCAGTTGAGCGGCACCATGCTGGCGCTGCAGTAGGACCGGCGCCGTAGCGTGGAACTCCACCAGCGGATCGTCTCGGCGCCGGTAGATTTCGGCGCCATTCGTTCCGAGTTCGGCTTGGCCTCGACGTATCCCGCCGAGGCCAGCGCGGAGGCCCGTGACGCGGTCGACGCGTTCGCGGGCAACCGGGTCGATCGCACGGACATCCCGTTCGTGACGATCGACCCGCCCGGGGCCGTGGATCTGGACCAGGCCCTGCATCTCGTACGTACCCCCACCGGCTTCCTCGTGCACTACGCCATCGCCGATGTCGGTGCCGTGATCGCTCCCGATGGCGCGCTCGCCATGGAGTCCGGCGCCAGGGGGCAGACTTTCTATCTCCCCGACGGCACGGTGCCGCTGCACCCGCCGACCCTGTCGGAAGGCTCGGCGAGCCTGTTGCCCGGGCGAACTCGCCCGGCCGCGCTGTGGACCATCGAACTCGACGAGCATGCCGAACCCCAGCGTTTCTCGGTGGTGCGGGCCGCGGTGCGCTCCCGCGCCCGGCTCGACTACTCCGGCGTGCAGGCCGACGCCGAGGCCGGTCGGTTGCATCCCTCGATCGCGGCTCTGCCGGAGTTCGGCGCGCGGCGCATCGCGGCGGGGCTGGCGCGTGGCGCGATCGGGCTGCGGCTGCCAGCGCAATCCGTCGTCCAGGACGAGCGCGCCAACGGACACTGGCGGCTGGTGGTCGAACCGCGCACCGCCGCCGACGACTGGAACGAACAGGTCTCGCTGCTGACCGGCATGTGCGCGGCGCAGATCATGCTGAACGGGAACGTTCCCGCCGAGGAGCGGCTCGCGCTGCTGCGCACCATGCCGCCACCGGCCGAATCCGCGATCGACTCCATGCGCCGCACCGCGCACGCGCTGGGCGTGGTCTGGCCCGCCGAGGAAGCGGTCGGGCAGATGCTGGCGCGCCTGGATCCCAACACCCCCGCGGCGCTGGTGCTGATGTCCGAGGCGACGACTCTGCTGCGCGGTGCGTCCTACACCGTGGTCGCGGGTGCGGCCGGGGCACCGCCCACGCCGGAAGCACTGCGGCACAATGCTATCGGCGCGCCGTACGCGCACGTCACCGCCCCGTTGCGACGGCTGTCGGATCGATTCGCGACCGAGATCTGCCTGGCCCGCTGCGCGGGCACGCAGGTGCCGCGCTGGGTACGGGACGGGCTGATGCGCACGGCCGACAGCATGCGGCGCAGCGATGGCGTCGCGAGCAAGATCGAGCGTGCCTGCATCGATCTGACCGAGTCGACCTTGCTCGCGCGGCGGATCGGCACCGAGTTCGATGCCGTGGTGGTGCGCGAGGCCAACGGCAATCGTCCCGCGGTGATCTTCATCGCCGATCCGCCGGTCCTCGGGCCGTGCCTGGGCGAGCCGCCGGAGGGGTCGGCGGTGCGGGTACGCGTGGTGTCTGCGGACCCGAGAGAGCGGAAAGTGAGCTTCGCGTACCCGGCGTGAATATGCGCCTCAGTGAGCGCAGCGCGCTCGGGGCGCATCGGCTACGTAGGCGAGCCGCCGGAACGGGCGACAGTCCGGGTGCGCCTGTTGCCGGCTGGATCAGTGGAGCGACCTTCGCTGCCTCGGATGGATGCGCGTATTGGGTGTACGCGACGGAGGCGGCGATTACGCGCCCGCCCCGGTGCCGTGTCGGTCCATCGATGCCCTGCCGCGCTGGGGCTGGTGGGGACCTGGCCAGCGGTGATCTACCCGAACAGCGCCGCGGCGGTGGCGGGATAGCGGCTCAGTTCGCGACCGGCCGCGGCGTCCTCGGCGTCAGCGAGGATCTCGTAGAGGTCCGCGGGCTCGCCCGCCGCGGCGGCCTCGGCCGCTCGATCGAGGATCGCATGGCGGGATTCCACCGCGTCCCGGTGGTCGCCGAGTACCGTCTGCAGCTTCTTCGCGCGGCTGCCCAGATCGGCGGCATCGCCCACTTCCTGCGCCGCGGCCTCGCATGAGTAGCGTAAACGCTTGGCGCTCTTGCGAATATCGTGTAGCAGCTCGATGCGCTCGGTCGCGGCGACCGTCGGCTCGGCGCGGACGAGGGATTCGACCCTGGCGAGATCGCTGCGCAGTATATCGCCGAAGACGTCGGCGGCCTCGCCCGTGACGCGGGAGTGGCGCAGCGGCGGGTCGGTGCGCCATTCGGACAGTTCGTCGCGCAGCTTGCGGTAGCGCTCGCTGTCCAACGCGGTCAGGACCTCGGCGTGGGCCAGGCGATAGCGCTCGCGCTCGGCGATCACCAGGCGCGCGGTGACCGGGCCGAGCTCGGCAGGCGGGGTCTGCCCGCCATGGTCGGCCAGGAGGGCGGCGAACCGGTCGGCGCGCACCTCCGCGTCCCGGGCCTCCCCGAGCAGTCCGGCCACCCACTTGAGCTCCGCGACCATCACCGCGACCGGCTCCTTGACGAAAAGCCCACGATAGGACCGCAACACGCTGCGCAGCCGGCGCGTGGCCACCCGCATCTGGTGCACCGAATCCGGTGCGTCGGAACGTACTTCGGGCTCCGCGGCCAGCAGCCGGTCGATATCGTCCCGCAGTGCCGCGACAAGAGCGTTCGCCGCCGTGGTCACCGCGCTCACCCCTCTTTCGCGAATCGGTCGGTCGCTTCGATCAGGTGATGGGTGATGCCGGGCTCGTTCGCCGCGTGCCCGGCGTCGGCGACGATGTGCAGGACCGAACCGGCACACGCCCGATGCAGCTCCCACGCGCTGACCGCAGGGCAGACGATGTCGTGGCGGCCTTGCACGATCACGGCGGGGATGTGCGTGATGGCGCCGATGTCGCGCAGCAGCTGGCCCTCGTCGAGGAAGCCGCCGTGGCGGAAGTAGTGGTTCTCGATCCTGGCGAAGGCGAGCGCGAACCGGGGCTCGGCCGTTTCGGCGACCCGATCCGGGTGTGGCAGCAGCGAACTCGTCGCGCCTTCCCACGTGGACCACGCGATCGCGGCCGCGCGGGCGACCTGCTCGTCGGGCGAGTGCAGCAGCCGGTGATAGACCTCGACGAGATCGTTATCGCGCTCGTCCTCCGGCACCGGCGCGAGGAACTTCGCCCACTCGTCCGGGTAGACGTAGCCGGCGGCGCCGTTGTAGTACCAGTCGATTTCCTTGCGGCGTAACAGGAAGATGCCGCGCAGCACCAGTTCGGTCACGTGTTCGGGATACCGCTGCGCGTAGGCCAGCGCGAGCGTGGAACCCCACGAGCCGCCGAACACCTGCCAACGCTCGATGCCGAGATGTTCGCGCAGCGCCTCCATGTCGGCGATCAGGTGCCAGGTGGTGTTGTGCTCCAGGCTCGCGCCGTCGGCGAGGTGTGGCGTGGAGCGGCCGCAGCCGCGCTGGTCGAACAGCACGATCCGGTAGGCGGCCGGGTCGAAGAACTGCCGGTGGTACGGCGCGGTGCCGCCCCCGGGGCCACCGTGCAGGAACACCACCGGCTTGCCGTCCGGATTGCCGCTGACCTCCCAATACACCGACTGGCCGTCACCGGCCGCGAGCATGCCGGAGTCGTACGGTTCGATCTCGGGGTAGAGGGTGCGCATTCGGCCCGCCCGGCTCAGAAGGCGAGTCCGGAGGCCAGGTCCGGAATTCCCAGTGCTTCGATGGCCTGCTGGCGCACGTCGGGGCAGCTCTTGGTGGCGGCGCGGTCGATGATCGGCTTGTCGGCCAGCACCGCGGCGTTGATGCCGCCGTTGCGCAGCGCCCACTCGTGCACGAGCGCGTTGAGCCCGATCTTGCCCAGCGTTCCGCCCTGGATACGCCAGTTGGACAGTTCCGGCCGGAGCATGTCGCACAGTTGGTTCGCCGCGGCGTCGGAGATCTCCGGGCTGGCCGGTGTGGTGCGGCCGGTGGTTGTGCCCGGCGTCGCGGATGCCGTGGTCGAAGTCGCGCTGCCGGTGGGAGCCGGGCTCGACTCGCTGCCGCACGCGGTCAGGGCCGCGGCGGCGAAAACGCCCGCGATCAGCAGGGAGCTGCGTGAAATCCAACGGCTGTACGGCATCGGTACCTCTGGTCGTGTCGGTATTGTCGGCATCGAGTCTGCCATTGATTTCGCCGACCGGCCCGAACCGGTTGGTTCCGCTGGGAATAGTTCAGCCGAGCGGTTCCAGCGTTGGGCCGGGCAGCGCGAGGCATGGGCGCACTGCCCGGCCGGTCGTCGTCTTCGGTGCGAACGCCGGGTCAGAAGCTGTGTTCGGGCCCGGGGAAGATGCCCTGGCGCACTTCGTCGGCGTACGCGGCTGCCGCGGCGCGCAATTGGTCACCGATGTGGCCGAAGCGCTTGACGAACTTCGCGGTCTTGCCGCTGGTGTAGCCGGCCATGTCCTGCCAGACCAGCACCTGTGCGTCGGTGTCGGTGCCTGCGCCGATGCCGATGGTCGGAATGGTCAGCTTCCGGGTGACCTGTCCGGCCAGCTCGGCCGGCACCATCTCCATGACGACGGAGAACGCGCCCGCCTCCTGCACCGCGATCGCGTCGGCGATCAGCTGCTCGGCACCGTCCCCGCGGCCCTGCACGCGGAAGCCGCCCAGGGTGTTCACGCTCTGCGGGGTGAAGCCGATATGCGCCATCACCGGGATGCCCGCCGCGGTGATCACCGCGATCTGCTCGGCGACGCGCTCGCCGCCCTCCAGCTTCACCGCGTGCGCACCGCCTTCCTTCATGAACCGGGTCGCGGTGGCCAGCGCCTGCTGCGGCGAGGATTCGTAAGCGCCGAACGGCAGGTCGGCCACCACCAGCGCGTGCGGGGCACCGCGCACCACACCGCGCACCAGCGGGATGAGCTCGTCCACGGTGATCGGCACGGTGGTGTCGTAGCCGTACACGACGTTGGCGGCCGAGTCGCCGACCAGCAGTACCGGGATGCCTGCCTCTTCGAACAGCCGTGCCGTGGAGTAGTCGTAGGCGGTCAGCATCGCCCAGCGCTCACCGTCGGCTTTCATCTGCCGCAGATGGTGCACCCGGGTCTTGCGCACGACCTTCTTGGTCTCAGCGGGCACCGCACCGTAGGCAGGGGTTTCCGAATCGGATACGGACATCATCGTCCCTTTCGTCTGTGTCGCCTCGGGGCCCGTCCGGGTCCCCGGGATTGCTTGACGAAACCCAGTGTGCCACCCGTGGCCCGGGCGGCTTAAGGCCGATGACCGGTGCAATTGGTCACAGCGCCGGGCGGGTTTGCCCGAGGAGGTGGCGGTGTTTGCTGGCAATATCGAGGTATGTCGACGGTGTGGAGTGAGCGCGGTGCGCTCGTGGTGGCGGTGCTGGCTTCGGTTGCTGTGCTCGGCGCGGGGTGCGCCATCACCCGCACCGAAACGGGACAGCCGATGCCGACGCCGCCCGCCGGCCTGGAAAAGTTCTACGGCCAGACCGTGCAGTGGGGCGAGTGCACCGGATTCGGCGGACGGGACGACCGCCTTCCACCGAACACCGACTGCGCACGGATCACCGTTCCGGTGGACTACGCGGCGCCGGACGGGCCGACCGCGCAGATCGCGGTGTCCCGGGTCCGCGCGACCGGTCACCGCATCGGTTCGCTGCTGATGAATCCGGGCGGGCCGGGGGAGTCGGGGCTCGGCATGTCGTCACTGGGCAACAAGACACCGTTGGCCGAGCGCTTCGACCGGGTCGGCTTCGACCCGCGCGGCGTCGGCTCCTCCACTCCATCGATCGTCTGCCAGACCGCGCAGGAGCAGGACGCCGAGCGCGCCGAGCCGCAGGAGGACTACTCGCCGGAGGGCATCGCCGACGCCGAGGCGGACAACCGCCGCTACGCCGACCGCTGCACGGAACGGACCGGCAAGAACTTCCTCGCCCACGTGGGTACCCGCGAGGTGGTACAGGACCTCGACGTCCTGCGGGCCGCGCTCGGTGACCCGAAGCTGAGCTATGTCGGTTACTCCTACGGCACCAAGATCGGCTCGGCGTATGCGGAGAAGTTCCCGGAACGCGTGCGCGCCCTCGTGCTCGACGGTGCCATCGATTCCTCGCAGGACCCGGTGCAGGAGTCGTTGCGGCAGGCGGCGGGCTTCCAGAAGGTGTTCGACGCCTACACCGCCGACTGCGCCCGGCAATCGGACTGCCCGCTCGGCACCGATCCCGCGCAGGCGGTACGGCGGTTCCGCGAGCTGGTCGACCCGCTGTGGGACAAGCCGGCGCCGACCACCGATCCGCGCGGGTTGAGCTACGGCGACGCGCTCACCGGTGTGCGTCAAGCGCTCTACACCGACGAGCTGTGGAAGGCGCTGACCCTCGGATTGTCCGAACTGCGCGACGGGCGCGGCGACACGCTGCTGTTGCTGGCCGATCTGTACGACGGCCGCCGCGATGACGGCACTTACACCAACACCACCGACGCGTTCAACGCCATCCGTTGCGTGGACGATCCGCGCATCACCGACCGCGCCGTGACGGGACGGCAGGACGCCGAATACCGCAAGGCGGCGCCGTTCCTGGACGACGGCCGCGGCACGGGTGCGGCGCCGCTGGAGCTGTGCACCGCCTGGCCGGTGCCGAACACCAGTGAACCGCACCGGATTTCGGTGACCGGCTTGCCGACGACGGTGGTGGTGTCCACCACCGAGGATCCGGCGACGCCGTACCAGGCCGGTGTCGACCTGGCCGCCCAACTGGGCGCCGCGCTGATCACCTACCGCGGCAACCGGCACACGGTGGCGCTGGCGGGCGGTGTGCCGTGCGTGGACGACGCGGTCATCGCCTATCTGATCGACCTGACCGAACCCGCGCCGGGACTCACCTGCTGAGCTCGTCCGGATCGGTTGCTGAACGGTGACGCGGAGCGTCCCGCGCGGGGAAAAGCTCACAAAGCGGACGATCCGGCTGTGCAGAGTCTTCCGAAAAAATCCTGCTCAGCAATCTTAAGCGTGTATGTAACACAGATTTAACGCCGGGTGCTTACGCTCGCGGGCATGGATCGCCAGAAGGAATTCGTGCTGCGGACGCTCGAAGAGCGGGACATCCGCTTCGTACGTCTCTGGTTCACCGACGTCTTGGGCTACCTGAAGTCCGTGGCGATTGCCCCCGCTGAGCTAGAAGGCGCGTTCGAAGAGGGTATCGGCTTCGACGGCTCGGCCATCGAGGGCTTCGCCCGGGTCTCGGAGGCCGACATGGTCGCCCGGCCGGATCCGTCGACCTTCCAGGTGCTGCCGTGGGCCACCAGCAAGGGCCACCAGCACTCCGCGCGCATGTTCTGCGACATCACCATGCCCGACGGCTCGCCGTCCTGGGCCGACCCGCGCCACGTGCTGCGCCGCCAGCTCAACAAGGCCGGCGATGTGGGCTTCAGCTGCTATGTGCATCCCGAGATCGAGTTCTTCCTCCTGGAGAACGGCCCGCACGACGGCAGCCTGCCGATTCCGGCCGACACCGGTGGCTTCTTCGACCAGGCCGTGCACGATTCGGCGCCGAACTTCCGCCGCCACGCCATCGACGCGCTGGAGTCCATGGGCATCTCGGTGGAGTTCAGCCACCACGAGGGCGCACCCGGCCAGCAGGAGATCGACCTGCGTTACGCCGACGCGCTGTCCATGGCCGACAACGTGATGACCTTCCGCTACCTGATCAAGGAAGTGGCCATCGACGAGGGCGTGCGTGCGACGTTCATGCCCAAGCCGTTCCCCCAGTACCCCGGCTCGGCGATGCACACGCACATGAGCCTGTTCGAGGGCGAGACGAACGCCTTCCACGACCCCGACGACCCGATGAACCTGTCGGAGACCGCTCGGGCGTTCATCGCGGGCATCCTCGAGCACGCCCCGGAGATCAGCGCGATCACCAACCAGTGGGTGAACTCCTACAAGCGCCTCATCCACGGCGGCGAGGCGCCCACCGCGGCCTCCTGGGGCCGGTCCAACCGCTCCGCCCTGGTGCGGGTGCCGATGTACACGCCGAACAAGGCATCCTCGCGCCGCGTCGAGATCCGCAGTCCCGACTCCGCGTGCAACCCCTACCTGACCTTCGCCGTGCTGCTCGCGGCCGGTCTGCGGGGCATCGAGAAGGGCTACAACCTGCCGCCCGAGGCGGAGGACGACGTGTGGTCGCTGACCACCGCCGAGCGGCGTGCGATGGGCTTCCGCGAGCTGCCCGGCACGCTGGACGAGGCGTTGCAGGCGATGGAGCGCTCCGAGCTGGTCGCCGAGACGCTCGGCGAGCATGTGTTCGACTTCTTCCTCCGCAACAAGCGCAGGGAATGGGCGGACTACCGCAGCCAGGTCACGCCGTTCGAACTCAAGGAATATCTCGGGTTGTAACCCGGGAATGACCTTCGGCGGCATGCCCGCGGTCTCGGCCAGGTAATTTGAGAACCATGGTCCGGCCACCGTCTGCCCGCTCCGCTGTCCCCGGCGTCGGTCGGCTCGGATTGCTCGAGCCGTCCGCTGCCGCGTCGCTGCGCGAACTGGGCTGGGACAACGTCGAGAGCATTCCCGTGCTGTGGGCGCTGTCCCGCGCGCCGGACGCCGATCTCGCGTTGAGCACGCTCATGCGGCTGCGCGAGAGCATCGGCGACGAGTGGGCCGCGGTCGATTCGGCGATTCGCACGGATACGTCGTTGCGCGGCAGGCTGTTCGCGTTGGTCGGCTCGTCCAGCGCGTTGGCCGATCACCTGGTCGCCCGGCCGTCGGCCTGGGAGATCTTGCGCCGCAAGGACTTGCCCGGTCGCGACGAGGTGATCGCCGACCTGCTGGCCGTCATCGAAGCCGAGCCGGAGCCGGGGCCCAGCGCGGCGCCGATGCTGTTCCGTGCCGGGATCTCGGGCCCTGAGGTGGTGGCGTCGCTGCGTCAGCGCTACCGCGACCAGCTGATGCTGCTGGCCGCGCTGGACCTGGCGGCCACCGTGGAGAACGAGCCGGTGCTGCCGTACCAGGTGGTCGGGCGACACCTCACCGACCTGGCCGATGCCGCCCTGACCGCGGCACTGGCCGTCGCGGTGGCACGGGTCTGCAAGGACGAACCGGTGCCGGTGCGGCTGGCCGTCATCGCGATGGGCAAGTGCGGCGCGTGCGAGTTGAACTACGTCAGCGATGTCGACGTGGTGTTCGTCGCCGAGCCCGCCGACGCCACCGCAACGCGGCTGGCGGCCGAGCTGATGAGTGTGGCCGGCCAAGCGTTCTTCGAGGTCGACGCGGCGTTGCGGCCGGAGGGCAAGGCCGGTGCCCTGGTGCGGACGCTGGACTCGCACATCGCCTACTACAAGCGCTGGGCGCGCACCTGGGAGTTCCAGGCGCTGCTGAAGAACCGCCCGGCGACCGGTGATCTCGTGCTCGGCCAGCAGTACCGCGACGCGCTGATGCCGATGGTCTGGACGGCCTCGGAGCGTCCCGATTTCGTCGCCGACGTCCAGGCGATGCGGCGCAGGGTGGAGGACCTGGTGCCCGCCGATCTGCGCGAACGCGAACTCAAACTCGGGCACGGCAGCCTGCGCGATGTCGAATTCGCCGTGCAGCTGCTGCAATTGGTACACGGGCGGGTGGACGAGACCTTGCATGTGCAGGGCACCGTCGAGGCGTTGACCGCGCTCGCGGTGGGCGGGTACGTCGGCCGCGACGACGCGGCGAACCTCACCGCGTCGTACGAGTTCCTGCGCCTGCTCGAGCACCGGCTGCAACTGCAGCGGCTGCGTCGCACGCATACGTTGCCCGCCGCCGACGACGAGGAGGGGATGCGCTGGCTGGCCCGCGCCGCGCACATCCGCCCCGACGGCAGGCAGGACGCGGTGGGCGTACTGACCAGCGAGATCCGCCGGAACGCGGTGCGGGTGCGGCGATTGCACGCCAAACTGTTCTACCGCCCGCTGCTGGAATCGGTGGTGCGGCTGGAGCCCGACGCGCTGCGGCTGAGCCCGGAAGCCGCCATCCGGCAGCTCGCCGCGCTCGGCTACGCGGCGCCGGAACACGCGCTCGGACACCTGAAGGCGCTGACCGGCGGCGTCTCCCGCAAGGGACGCATCCAGGCTCTGCTGCTGCCGACGCTGCTCGAATGGCTCAGCGACACACCGAATCCCGACGCGGGCCTGCTGGCCTACCGGCGGGTGTCGGAGGGGCTCGCCGACCAGATCTGGTTCCTGCGCGAGCTGCGCGACGAGGGTGCCATCGCCCAGCGGCTCATGATCGTGCTCGGCTCCTCGGAATATCTGCCCGACTTGCTGATCAACGCGCCCGAGACGATCCGGATGTACGCCGACGGTCCCAGCGGTCCACTGCTGCTCGGTCCGCAAACGGAGGAGGTCGCGCGCGGCATTCTCACCGCGGCGGCCCGCTACGACGACCCGAAACGCGCTGTGGCCGCAGCGCGTTCACTGCGCAGGCACGAACTGGCGCGGGTGGCGTCGGCCGATCTGCTCGGCATGCTGGACGTGCCGCAGGTGTGCCGGGCGTTGTCGTCGGTGTGGGTGGCAGTGCTGGAGGCGTCGCTGCTGGCGGTGATCCGGGCGAGTGAAGCCGAGCGTGGATCTGCGGCGCCGGCCGATATCGCGGTGATCGGCATGGGCAGGCTCGGTGGCATGGAACTCGGCTACGGCTCCGACGCCGACGTGCTGTTCGTCTGCGACCCGCGCCAGGGTGAAGACGAGACCAAGGCCGTCAAATGGGCGATCGGGGTGGCCGACCGGGTGCAGCAACTGCTGGGGGCGCCGAGTACCGATCCGCCGCTGCTGGTCGACGCAGGGTTGCGCCCGGAGGGCCGCAACGGCGCGCTGGTGCGCACGCTGGCCGCATACGCCGCCTACTACGAGCAGTGGGCGCAGCCATGGGAGGTGCAGGCGCTGCTGCGTGCCCATCAGGTGGCGGGCGACCAGGAACTCGGGGTGCGCTTCCTGCACGTCATCGACAAAGTGCGGTATCCGAAGGGTGGTGTGTCGGCCGACGCGGTGCGCGAGATCCGGCGGATCAAGGCCAGGGTCGACGCGGAGCGCCTGCCCCGTGGCGCGGACCCGGCCACCCACACCAAGCTGGGGCGCGGCGGTCTGGCCGACATCGAGTGGACGGTGCAATTGCTGCAGCTGCGGCACGCTCACGAGGTGCCGGGCCTGCACAACACGTCCACGCTGCAGTCGCTGGACGTGATCGAGCAGACCGAACTGCTCGACGGGAACGACGTCGCGCTGCTGCGCGACGCCTGGCTGGCCGCCACGAAGGCACGCAATGCCCTGGTGCTGGTGCGCGGCAAGCCCACCGACCAGCTCCCCGGCCCGGGCCGCCTGCTGTCCGCCGTCGCACGTGTGGCCGGCTGGCCCTCCGGCGACGGCAGCGAATTCCTTGACCACTACATGCGCGTCACCCGGCGCGCCAAAGCCGTGGTCGAACGCGTCTTCGGCGCTTGATTCCGTCAGTTGCCGATGTGCAGCGCTCCGGCGATGGTGGGCCAGGACCGGGACAGTTCGTCGGCCCAGTACGGCCAGGAGTGTGTGCCGGTGAGCCGTAGATTCACCGTCGCCGGAATCTGCAGTTGGTTCAGCCGGTTCGCGAGTGCGAGGGCGCATCCGAAGGCTCCGGCTTCGAGCGGGCCTCCGACGGTGATGGTGTCGGGGAGCTCGACCTTGCCGGGTAGATCGTGTTCGCCGGGGATTCCACTACCGCTGGACAGGTAGATCGCGGTGCCGCGCAAGGCTTCCGCGTGTGCCATGACGTCGTGGGCGAGCCAGTCGGGATCATTCGGTGGGCCGAACATGTTGTCCGGATTACCGCCGTAGGTTTCGACGATCCCGCGGGCTTGGGCTTGACCAGCGCCTGTGAGGGTGTAGCAGCCGCTGTGGGCCGCGACGACGGAATACATGCCCGGTGTCCGGAACGTGAGCATCATCGCGGCTTCGGCGCCCATGGAGACACCCTGGATTCCGTTGCGGCCGCTGCCTTCGAAGTGCGCATCGATCAGTGGCGGCAGTTCGCGGGTGAGGAACGTCTCCCATTTGTTGGTGCCGAGGACCGGATCGCGGCGCTGCCAGTCGGTGTAGAGATTGGCCGGACCGCCCGTGGTCAGCACGACGTTGACGTTCTTGTCAGCGAAGAATTCTCGCGCCCGGCCGTACTCGATCCAGCTGCTGCTGTTCTCGGGAGCGCCACGACCGTCGAGCATGTACAGAGTCGGTCGCGGTCGGCTACGTTCGGCAGGCACCAGCACCTGCACCTGCACCACGCGTTTCATCGCGGGTGAGTTCACGAATACGCGCAGCCACCGGTCGGTGATCGGCTCGACACGGTCGACAACCGGTAGGGCCGGGAGGGCGGAGCTTTCCGAGGGGGCTTTGTAGCCGTCGGACGACCCCGTATTCGGGCGAGACGACGGCGGGTCCGCGACAACCACCCCGGACGCTGTCGTCAGAGCCCCTAGCATCACCGCTGCCGGCGCAAGCACCCTGGCGATCCACCGCGTCCGCAAGCGCCGACCATCTGGGCGCATCGGGGTCGAACTACCTCGCCGTGCCCGCCGCCCTTCTGCGGTAGGGCGGTGTCGATCAACAGTTTCTTCGCCGCTGGCATTACCAGCACGAACAGCAGGACCCTCGAAGACGCGTTGCACTCCTCCAAGTAGACCAGGAAACACGCAGTTTCCTCACATTGGGAACGAGCAAACCGTGCGACTGTGATGCATATGTTTCGGAGCGGCCGCAACTACCCCGCATCCCCGAGTCCCGGTCACCCGATTCACCCGCTCGGACGACCACGCCATTCGCTGTCATCGGAACCGCAGAAGCATTGTCACGCTGGTGGTTCCGGCGCGGTTGGTGATTTCGGAGCCGACAACTTCGGTGAAGCCGAGGCGGGCGTAGAGGCGGCGGGCGGGGTTTTCGGCGCGGACGCTGAGGCTGATGGCGGGGTATCGGGATTGGATGTCGGTGATGAGGCGAGTCAGCAGAGCGGTGCCGAGGCCGGTGCCGCGGGCCGCCGGTGAGACCGCGATCGCGAGTTCCGGGGTGGTGTCGTCGACGTAGCCGTAGCCGGGGTTCTCGCTGGTGAACAGCCGGATCCAGGCGGCGCCCTCCGGGTGGGTGGCTGTCGCGCCGACAACGCCGAGGTCGTCCTGTGCGCCCCAGCCGTCGACGTAGCGGGACAGGTCCGGGAGGGTCCGGAGAGCGTCGGGTGAGGTCAGGCCTTGTTCGGCGGCATGCGACGCCTCGTACAGCATTTCCCAGAGGAATGACTCGTCATCGCGGGTAGCGGGGCGCAGCAGCGGGGGTGTCACGCCATCGACAGTAGTGGCGGTCGGAAGCGCGTCGTTCGCCCCGGTCTGCGGCCGTTCGTTGTCGGCGCGGCTGACACCCCAGTTTTGTTGGCTTGCGGTGACTTTCCATGTACGCGATGCTGGACTGTTCGCGAACTGATGGGACGATGCGACGGCGGCCGGCGCTTCCGCTGCTCGATCGCTTGTCCAAGTGCTAAGTGGCAGCGCTTTCGGCATACCAGGTCATCGCACCGGTGCCGAGATGAGCGACGCGGCCGACGCGTCTCGACTTGTGCAGGGGCAAGGAAGGGGATTTCGGATGACGGATTTGTCGGCTGAAGAGATTCGCCGCGTGTGGGACGGGCGTGTGCAGCCGGTTTCGGCGGAGTTGCTGCCGGTCGGCGTACCGTCGGCGACCCGGGAATTTTTGACCACGATAGGACTTCCCACACTCCCGGTACTGGATTACACCTTCTTCCGCGACGATCGGTTGTCTGCGCCGATGCGGCGCGGTGGGCGCGAGTATCTGGTGTTCGCCGAGAACACCAGCAACAGCGTGTTCGGGGTGGAACTCGAATCGGAGGCGGTGTACCGGATGCACCGCGCTTACCCAGGTGACCAGAGAGAGTTCTACAACTCGAATCTCGCCCTTTTCGTGTACTTCCATGGCTTGCTCAACCACAACGTGCTGAGCCTGGAGGAGGTCGACGAACAACTGCTCCTGGATGCCGTGAACAGCGTCCGAGTGCCGCTCACCGAGCGAGATCCAGCGGCATTGTCCGACGACGCGCCCTGGCGATGGACCCTCTCGGATCTGGAGACGGAGTGGCAATGATCCCGATCCCGTCCGCACCTGACCGAAGGTCGTGGCGCCGTGGCGCCGACTGTCCGGCCTCGTCCTCGCAATAGTTCTCGCGCTGCTGTTCAGCGGCTTCGACCTCGCGCCGGTCCATGCCGGGCCGACTGGTGCTCCGAAGGAGAATTACCAGCTCAGAAAGGTCTTTCCCGGCGACCCCATGCACATCCCGATCCTGCTGTATCGGTACCGGCATACCGAGGATCTCGCCACTGGGGTACCGAAAGATCAGCAGCCTACGGCGAACGTCTCCTGGGACCGCAACGCCGCGGGTTTCCAGTTCTCGGTCGGCGGAACGATCTATGTCGTGGTCGCCCCGAGTCTGTCCCGATTCAACAACGCCACCACGATCGCGGTCATCGACATCTATCGTCTGGACAATCCGGCCACCGGTCAGTGGACGGTGGTCGACCCGCAACTGAGACCCTTGGCCGACCCCCAGGGGAGGCCACTCGGTGACTGGCGGACCTCCTGGTATCCCAGTGATCAATGGGATGTGAAGAACTTCCCGGCCATCGACGCCGAACGGCGCTCGGGACTGCACTCGGAACGGGTGGCCGACCTCTACTTGGAAGAGGTGGTCAAGAAGCACCACCCCTCGGCCAGAGCCGATGTCGGCCTCTCCGAGCGGATCCCCTGCAACGGGCCTACCCAGTGCCGGGCGAATCTGCAGGTCGGCGCATGGTTTCCCGACCTGCGGGACATGCGCTATATCACCGAGGAGAAGAGCGACAAGCCGCCTGCCGCCGCGCAGAACGCCATGATGAAGATCTACGACACATGGACGTCGCGGGACTTCCCCGTGGGCCCGGACGCTTCCGCCCAGCTGGGATATCACGACTTCACCACGCCTGGCGACGATCCCGCGCAGGGGCCAGCGGCTCGGGCGCTTGCACCTGGCGCCGACCCGGGAGGCATCGACTTCTCGACGCTGCAATTGCGCTACCTGGCGGAAGGGCAGGGCGGCAAACTGGAATACGCTTTCGACGCATCGGCCACCACTGGCACCGACCACGGGCCCACCGAGGGCCGGCTCGCGATGGCCCGGGCCTCGGACGCCTTCTTCGTGTGGCTGAGCCTTCCCTCCTCCACATTCTGGGTCAATTTGAATCCCGCTGAGCCCGATCGGATCGTCGATGACCGACTCGGTAGCACCGACGTGGGGCGCATTCTGCTGCAAGCGGACTTCCAGATGAAGAAACTCGTCGGCACCCTCATCCATCCCGACAGCCCGATAGGACAGCAGTTCTGGGGAAGCTCGAACCTCGCCGGCGGGAGCTGCATCGCCATAAGGCAGTGGATCGTCCCGGAGCCCGGCCGGCGTGTACGAGCAGAATGGCGGCCTGTACATCGTGGATGCGCCGCTGGACGTCAAGTCGGAGACCGACTATTTGCGGGCACAGGGGTCGACCGGCAGCGCCTGTGTCGTTCCGGACGCGGGTTTGGAAACCGCCTTCCGAAATCTGGTCTTGCCCAGGATCAAGGACGCGATCAACGGTGCACTTGAATTCGCCGAGCTGCGTCAGGTGTATCTGAGCCGAGTGGCTGCCGAGTGGTACCGCCAGCGCCATGCCACCGGTGGGGCGCTGGCGAGCATCATCGATAGTGGCGATGTGACCAACTGGCCGGCGCTGCAACCATGGTCTGCACGGGATGTGTTCAACCAGTATGTCGATTCATACAACAAGCACGAATTCAATGTCACCAAACGGATCGAGCGTGGCGACTACCTCTATGACATGACCTACACCTATGGTGGCGTCGACTTCAGCCAGATACCACTGAATCAGCTCACTCGGTCGTCACTCGAGCAGGTCCACCCGGATCTGACCAACGTAATCGGTCAGTCTCTCCAGCATGTGGTACCTGGTCGACGTGGGAAGGTCTGGCTCGGCGCCACCAGCGAACCACTGCGCGAGCAGAACGCCGCTGCCAGGGACTCCTCTTCCATGCTCGACAGCGTCGGCCCGTTGGCTCTTGTCGCGATGTTCCCCCTCGCCGTGCTGATCGGGTGCTATCTGTGGTCTCGCCGGCAGCGCTCGTGACGCGGCAGATCGACGACTTTCGCACCCTCACTGCACAGAGTGGTCAGGTGGGTTTTTGTCGAACGCCCTGACGCGGACTCGAGCGTGGAGGGTGAGGCTGGTGCGGGCGGCGCGCTGTTCGCCCCAGTCGTAGAGGGCGGTGAGGACGGGGACGAGGGTGCGGCCTTCCTCGGTGAGGGTGTATTCGACCTGTGGCGGCACCGTGTCGAAGACGGTGCGGTGGACCAAGCCGTCGAATTCCAGCTCACGCAATTGCTGGACGAGCATCTTCTCGCTGGTGGTCGGCATGCGTCGGCGCAGTTCGCCGTAGCGGTGCACGCCCTCCTTGAGGTGGGCGAGGATCACCGGCTTCCACTTGCCGCCGATCAGGTCGACGGTCACCTCTACGGCGCAGTTGTAGCGCTTGTCGGGCACATGGCCTCCGGGTACTCACCAAAAAGTGCGTTCTTGTAACACTGTAATCGTCGCGATTCCATGTATGCCGTTCGTATCGACCAACGCAGACATGGAGCAAAACCCTATGAAGGTCATCGTTTTCGACCGATTCAAGCCGGGCGTCACGCTGGAGACGATCAACCCCTACCTGCCCGAGGAGGTCGCCAATGTGTGGCGGCTGTGGAAGGCGGGCATCGTGCGGGAGAACTACGCCCGCGCCGACGAGCCCGGCGTGGTGATCGTGTTCGAAGTCGACAGTGTCGAAGAGGCGCAGAAGTACGTCGCGGACTTCCCGCTCACCAAGGCAGGCTACCTGGAGTGGACCTATGTTCCGGTGCAGGCGCCGTTGCCGCTGGAGGCGCTGATGGACCCGGCGGTCGACGTCGCCGAGCCCTACGACCGGACCGCGTGAGCATGCGGCACGCCTTCGGCCTCAGTATTCCGCAGACCGTCCCGGACGCCTGCGATCCCGCGCGGATGGCCCTGCTCATCTATGACATGCAGGTCGGCATCGTGCGCCAGATCCCGGACGGCGACAAGATCGTGCGCGCGTGCGTCCAACTGCGCGATGCCGCGCGGGCGGGCGGGTTCCGGGTGTTCTACACCCGCCACATGTCGCTGCCGATCGCCGCGTCGGGCGTCGCCCAACTGCGCACCGCCATGCAGTGGCAGCGCGTGGACGACCCCGCTGAGCTGATTTCCAGCTTCCCGCAGGGCTCGCCGCAGTTCCAGCTGGTGCCCGAGTTGGCCCCCGGCCCCGACGAGGTGGTGTTCGACAAGATCACCATGTCCGCCTTCGCCGCGACCCCACTCGACATCGCGTTGCGCGACTGCGGAATCGACACGTTCGCCGTCGCGGGCATCGCCATGGAGGTGGGCATCGAGCCGACCGTCCGGCACAGTGTGGATTTGGGCTACTTGCCGATCGTGGTAGCCGACGCCTGTGGGGCGGGCCATCCTGATGCCGCCGAAAGATCCCACGCCGCACTGGAATTCACTGGAGGATCGCTTACGACCGACACGGCGACCTTGAACGGCCTGATGAGCCGGGGCGCACCGTGAGACGATCCATCGCATAGCGATTCAGCAGAAGCTCCCGGCAGCTGCTGGCGTCGCCCGGCGACTGCTAGCTGTCGCGGGTCATGCCGTTGGTGACGCGGTGGCGAAGGTGGTGAGCTGAGGGCGGTTCTTTCGGCGGCAGGATGTGAAGCGCCAACTACCACGTCCGCCCTTGTCGAAAGAACCGCCGTGAATCACCGTAATGCCCCACTGACCGTGGAGCGGGCGCTGCCGCTTGGTGCAGCGTTGTTCGGCGAACTGCCACGATCTCGACCGGGTCGATCTCGGCTGTCGGCGCGGTGCGCAAGAACGGTCCAGCAGGCCCAAGGCCGTCGCTCCCACGAAGAGACGCACTCGGGCAGGCTATGCGTTTCTGCGCACCGCGATCGACGGTTACTCGCGGCTGGCCTATACCGAGGCGCTGCCCGACGAGAAAAGCCGTCACCCCGGCGGAAATTCGGTAGAGGGACGGCATCTCATCATGAAGCGAAACATATTGGGCGGCACGATTGTTTGTGAGCTCACAATGGTGGCAATATCCGGAACGGCCGGGCATGCGAATGCCAGCTGGGCTTGTGGAGGAGGCTGCGAGGGAAGTTATTACCGCCAGGTGGGCACCGGACGGTACGAATTCAGGATCGAGGACAGCAAAAAGGACGGGTATGGCGTCATGGGCTACATCCGCAAAAAGTCCAACGGAGATACGGAGGAGAAGTACGTCGGGGGTGGCGCTGGTGATTCCATGACCGTTGTCCGTGAGTATTCGGCCGGTTACTATGCTTTCCGGCTGTGCACGGTCGATGGCGGGGACCACGTGAAAATCGATTGCACCGACTGGGTGGACGTCGGATAACGACTTCGGTGTCGCACGGTGATGCTGGTAGTTCGAGTCTACGCCGCACCGAAAGATCCGAACCGAGAACGGGTCTGCTCACCGAGTGAGAAAATCAATCTCTGCGAACCCGATGCCACGGTCATCGCCCCGCCACTCCTCGGGCAGCTATGTCTGCGGCACGCGCGAGCATACCGCTGCGCTACCAACCGGACGTTTCGAAGGCCCGCTGGTTGACCGAGCGCGGTGATTCGTGGACACCACTGCGCTCGCTAGGGCCCAGCGGGTTCGCGCGGTACGCCAGGTTGTTCCATCCCGCTGACCCTGATGAAGATCCGGCCGATCCTGATCCATTGGTGTATCGCGAAGGAAACCTCGAACCCGAATCACTCCACAGCGCGTGTCCAGCATTCTCGCCGGGTACACGGTCAATCGCGCGTGGCCTTGCCGCCATCCGGGGCTACTGCGAACCATGTCCCGCCGACGCCCTGCCCGAGCAGATCCCCCGGCTTCTTGTCCTTGGAGAAGTAGTACACCGGCCAACCTGCGATGGTGATTTGGCATGTACCGTCGGGACGTTCGATGAACCCGACGAGCTGAGGGTCGACTCCCGCTGCGTAGACCGATTGGTCCCGGGCCACGATCAGCGGCGGCCACGTCACGGCACACGGCCCGGCGCAGTTGGACACCGACGGCTTCGCGGTGTCCTTGTCGAACCGGTACAGCGCCCGGCCCGACCCGTCCGACACATACTGTCCGACACTCGGATTGTCGGTCACATTGAGCTGCACCACATTCGCGGTCCCGGCCGGTGCTGCGCCGCCGTAGATCTTCAGCCAGCCCTGCGTTTTCGCCACTGCGGAGGCCTGTCCCGCAGCGGTTGCCAGCGTAGCGGTGGACGTGGTGGACGATGCCGCCTGCGACGTCGACGCGGCCGCCGGCTCTGGCCGGCCATCTTTGTCGCCACCACAGGCGCTCAGCAGGCCTGCAAGAACGACCGCGGCCGCCGCGGCCGGTACAGCGGCACGCTGGAATCGATTGGCTGAGCTCATGTTTCGTACCCTTCGTCACTGTTCGATGAGCGCACATTGCATCTCGTCACCCGTATTACGAACTGCTGCGGCCACCGGTTCACTCGGTCGCCACCGTTGCGGTGTGCGCTCCGTCATACTCGCTGTGGCAATGGGCTGGTTCCTCGGCGGCAACCCATCGACCAGGTGATCCGGCAGCCGGGGGGACGGTGAACTTCGGACGGGCATGCCTGCGTCGCTGCGAGGCGTGAATCTGATCTGCTGGCCGCATTTCTGCTGAATCGGTGCCCACTTTCCAGGGGGAACCTCACGCTCGCTGGGCTTGCCCACCTGGAGCGACAAGATCGTCGGGGAAGTGGTGCGCCTGCTGTTGGAAGCGTACTACGAACCGACGTTCTCCGATCGGTTCCACGGGTTCCGTCCGGCGAAAGACTTATCGGGTGCGGGTTTCGAGGCGTCCGTTCCTCCGACACTCTCACCTGCGCTGACACCGCTGTTGTCGTCGACCGGGGGTGGTGTCTCGGCGGGCCGGGTGGATGTGGAAGGCGGTGGGGTGGTGCTGGGTGGGGCGAAGACCGGTTGTGGATGGGTGGGTTTCGACCACGGGGTGCTGCCCGCGGTGGCAGCGGGAGCTACGCGTTCGGCCGGGAGGACGGAGTCCTCGGGTAAGGGAGCGGCAGGAACGGGGACGGGGGCAGCATCACGCTTCCGACGCGTGCGGGTCGGGCGACCGGGCAAGGCGGTTCCCGGGGCAGGTGTGGAGGATGCCGGTTGTTGACCGGATTCGGGCGCCGACCGGAGGAATTGGTCTTCCTCTGCGGTCGCAGGAGTGGCTGCGGATGCGTCGTCTCCGGCATCGGGGATCGGTTCGGTCGCGGCGACAGCGGCGGCAGATACAGAAAGTGGTGCCTGTGAGTGCCCGGTTCCGGAGTCGGCGGAGGTCTGGTTGGCGGGCGTTTGGCCGGCTGCGGCAGGGAGGGTGTTCACACCGGGGGTGCGATGGTGGTCGACCGGTTCCGGAGTCGCAGGCATGGTCGGTTGGTGTACGGTCCAGGGATGTCGCGGCTGATCTGCGGCGGCCGCCGCACCGGTGCCTTCGCCTGCCGTAGCCGGCGCAGCAGTCTCGGGCCCGGCGCCGCCGGTTGGGTGCGTGCCTGTCTCGGGTGCAGGGTCGGCGCTAACAGGATCGCGGTGAGTAGCAGCGAGAGCGGCGGCGGTGGGTGGTCCGGGGGTGGGAGCCGCGGGGGTTACCTGGTGTCCGGTCGACACCCCGATGAGACCATCCGGCATCGTCAGGGCAGGAGGCAGTGGTCCGAAATCGAATGGGGTCGGCGGCGTTGCCGCAGGGGCGTCGAATTCGATGCGTGCCAGTTTCTCGACGAACCGCCGATGGTGTTCGCCGATATCATCACCGAGTGCGGCGAGCCGGTCGGCGCGGCGCAACACCTCCTCCGGATTGATGTGCATCGAGGTGCGGGAATCCGGCACGCCGAGGATGTCTTGGGCGATGTCGAAGACACTCGCGTTGAGGTCGGCGATCAGCTGTTTGATGGCATCCTCGAATTGCATGATGGCCTGTTCGATGATCTTTCCGAAGATGTACTCGGTGACAGTGTCTTGCACCGCGGTGACGATCCGGCGCACCGCCATCGCGACCAGCGGCTGCATGGCGGCGCCCACACCGGTGAACAACAGTGCACCGGCCGCCCCTGCCAGTGCGACGAGTTCGGCGATGGCGACCACCTTCAAGGCGGCGATCATCCCGGCGGCCATGTCCATGGCGTCGGCGACCGCAGGGCCCGCGACCGCAAGCGTTTCCATGTGGGATTTGTCCAAGCGCGCCCACGATGCCACCAGTGCCTGATAGGAGTAGCCGGAGAAATCATTGCCGAGTGCCGTGATCTCGGTGCCTGCCTCACCGAGCGTGGCTTCCACATCGGAGACGAAGGTTCGGACATGCTCGGCTATCTCGCGGACACTGTCTTCATCCACGTTGATCCACGGGATTCCGAGAAAATTGAGGAATACCCCAACCTCTGTCGGTAGCACCACACCCATGAAACCCAACCAACCGGCCGCAACATTCAATGGTCTGAGGACCTGCCGTGAGTAAACACGCTCACGATGCTCGACGCGACGCCTGGTGGTGAGAATTGACCATCAGTTGATGTGGGCCGGGCCGCTCATCGGTCCGGTGTGTCGTCTCCTGCGCGCAGGGTGGCGGTGACGAGCCGGAATGGGGCCGGGCCTGCGGGGTTCAGCAGGATGTCGACGCCGTCGGGGATGATCTCGGGCAGTTTCGCGCCTGCTACCGAGCGCCAGCGCGGCACCAGCGCGCCCTGCTTGTGCCGCTCGGCGGTGACGACGAGCACGCACGGCGCTCCGTCCGGTGCCCGGCTGAGCACCGGCCGGTCCTTGTCGTCGCAGGCGATGTGCAGCATCGAATCCCGTATTCTACCGATAAGATCGTCGGCGAGCTGCTGTCCCTCCGCGATCAGGTGCAGTACGGCGTCGGTCGGGTCGGTCGGCGCGTCTGGATCCTTCGGAATGTAATACGGATTCGGCTGGAAGGGTCCGACGCCGCCGTCCTCGTCCACCATCCAGCCGCCCACGATGACTTCTGCGGGCGGTTCGGACCATGGGGTGACCGACGTCCACGACGGATCGAGGATCACGAACCAGTTGTTCTGCCGGATGGCGCCGCGCATCGGCTCGTCCACATGCCTCCCTGCTGCTCATAGCCTATGTCAGCCCAACGGCCTGTCGCGGGCGGGCGCGTAGTAGCGCACGAAGGGGGATCCTCCGTCGTGTGGCATGCCCACCGATAGCTCGGTGCCGTCGTCGCTGCGGTTGAACTGGGTTCGCGCCGCGATCACATCGCGGGTCAGGCCGGACACTCCCGCCACTGCCGCCTCGCCAGTCTGGAATCTCCACCACGAAACCGGGGGCGGATTCCTCTGGTCAGAGTAGCGGACGGTCAGGGTGACGGGCCGGCTCTGGGGCTCTTGCCGGTGGCGGGATACTCATACTTGACCAAGGGAGAGCTGCCGTCCGGGAGCTGGTCGACGGTCAATGCATTCTCGCCGTCGTAGATCAGATCGAAATAGGTGCGGGACGCGTAGATGTCCCGTTTCAGCTCGGGCTGCAGCACCTCGACCGCGCGGCGTGCGACAGAGCCATCGGCGGCTTGGCACGACACCAATACCAGCGGCCCACTTCGGCCCGCCTTTCCCGTCGCGGCAGCGAGGTGCTGGTTGGCCAGCAGCATCCGCCCGTACTCGGCGCCGTCGAGCGCGACTTGGTATTTGCCGCCGTCACCGTCGCGCACCGTCACGTATATGCGGCTCTTCCCGCCATGCGCGACGGCGAAAACCGGCTTGGCGCCGCGCATGGTGTCCGCGGCCCACGGAGCGGTCATCAGGGAGCCGATTTCGGCGCCGGGATTCCACAGCCGGAGGGTTTCGTCGGCGCTCAGATACTCGCCGGACAGCTCGGGCCACTCCCGGTCACGCTCAACGGTCGGAAAAGTGACACCCGCCGGACGCCCGTCCATGTCAATCAGCGCGACGCTTTCGACCTGGGACGGATGGAACTCGATGCGGCGTCGGAGGGAGGGAGTGAAGCCCTCGATGCGCAGATCTCTGAACGTCTTCGCACTATCCGCGTCAAGGTGTTTGAATCTGGGCACGGCCATGCGCAACTCGTTGCCGAGGCCGGTCAGCTGCTTGCGCAACGCCGCCGCCACGTCCTCGACCGGAGGAGTCAGTCGAATGACGAGCCCGGCCGTTGTTGCCGGAATCAAGACGATACCACTTCCGGCACCTTGACATTAATTCGCATTGGCCACACCGGCGTTCATCATCGAGATGGCGCCGCCTACCGGCACTGTAGTCATAATACTCATAATTACGCGTCGCAAAACGAGACACTTTTAGTCAGAGTCGGACTGGATGGGAACCATTGAAACAGACGTAGATAACGAATAGATTAACATGATCGTTTTCTCGGCACATCAATCGAAAACTTTACGATCCCTTGAAGATCCGTCGTCGCGCCGTCGGCTGGAACCGCAATTCCGCAACTGCGGGCAGGCTTCCAGCCAAGCGGTCGATCGGAGCGGCCGGTACGTTCAGCGCACCCATTGTGCAAAGATTTGAGCGAGCGTTGCGAGCACTCGGCCCCTGGGCTCGGGCGGAAGTGGGTCGGCGGGGCCATGGCCTGTGGGATGACAAGCGAAAGGAGCGCCTCACCTCAAGGGATTGAAAAATGAACTCTTCAGCAGGTGCGCGGGCATGCCCGTGAACTGTCGCGGCCATCGGTTCACTCGGTGCGCCGCCCTGCGTGTGCGCTACGTCATAGCTGCGGTGCCCGAGGTACTGCCGGGCAGTCGGCGGCCGTGGGGACAGCTATCCCGTCGAATGTTCACTGCCTGCCGCGCCGCTGCCGGGTGCTGACGTCTGCGTGACACCGAGCGCCCGCAGTTCGCTGATCTGGTCGGCGGCCAGGCGGCCGCGGCGGTAGTCCGCTCGGCATCGGCCGACCAGGCACCGAGCCGGAATCCCTCTGGTGTCGCTAATCTTTGGGGTGGATCGGCATGTCCGTATTCGCGGCGGTAAGCCGCCAAGTCCGCCAGGTGCCATGCCGCAGGTGCTCGCCCCAGGTCTGCACCATCAGGTCGACTCCCGACCCGAACGACAATCCCGCCATCGAAAGCGCCCTCCGTTCCGCACCGCCGGAAGCGTGGCACCGGCTATGGTCCGCAGTCGACGAAGTCCTCACCGAAACCCCGGAATCCCAAGCAACCTGGAGATTCCAGAACTCCGACGGCTCCCTGTCGATGCCCCACGTCGACTACAGCGTCGCCATCTATCGAATGACCAGCGCCCTCTACGACGTCGATGCGATCGTCGGCTGTCCGTGGATGAAATGGGACCTCGTGACCGCCTATCCGGGCGGTCACGGACTGGATGCCGGCCCCGGTCGCCGACGCCGCCCGGATGCTCACTGCCGTGGTCCGCGCCGAGCGCTTCTGCGACGGCGCAATCCTCGCAGCGCTGCGAGACGGCACCTTGCCCGCCGCCCTGCAGCGGCTGCGCATCTGGTATCAGCAGCAGCCGAACCACTGATCCAGCCGCCAGCCACCTCGACCATTCACAGCTTGGAACGACGCTGCTCTCCAGCGATTGCAAGAAGACCGGGACGACACCTGGTAGCAGTGCGGCCGAGCTGCTCTCCGTAGTGCTGCCGCGTCGGCAGGGGATCGGCCCCGTCCCGGCACTCACTTTCCCAGTCGTGGGGGTTGAGAAGTTCCATGGCACTGTTGGCGCAAAACTTCACGGCCTCCGACGGGGGTCACATGTCGATGGGGTTCGTACTGTGGTTTTGCGCATGTCGGTGTTGCGAGGGCGCCGGGGATTCCGGCACATGGGTTCGGTTGCCGCAGCCGCAGTGGTCGCCGTCGCATCGCTGTTCGTCGCGGCCCCACAAGCCAACGCGGAGGCCGTCGTCGAGCGGATCGAGCGCACCTCTGCGCAGCAATGGCAGATGTACGTCCGCTCCCCTGCGATGAAGCGGACCATTCACCTCGACGTGCTGGTGCCGGCGAACCAGGCGCCATCCCGGCCGACCTTGCTACTGCTGGACGGAAACGGGGCGTCGGAAGCCCAGCCGAGAAGCACCTGGACCCTGCGCGGCGGCGCCAAGGAGTTCTTCGCCGACAAGCCGGTCAATGTGGTGATGCCCGTCGGCGGCGGGGGCACCTATTACACCGACTGGTTGAAGGACGACCCCAAGCTCGGGCACCAGAAGTGGGAGACGTTTCTCACCTCGGAGCTGCCGCCGCTGATCGACCGCGAGCTGAAAGGCAACGGGGTCTACGCCGTGGGCGGACTTTCGATGGGAGCGGGAGCGGCGGCCATTCTGGCCGTGCGGCACCCCGACATGTTCCGGGCCCTGGCAGCCTTCAGCGGCTGCTACTCGACCGACGGTCTCGGGCAACTCTCGGTGCGCCCCGTGGTCCAAGCGAAAGGCGGCAACCCGGACAACATGTGGGGTACCGCGGGCAATCCGGAGTGGGACGCGCACGATCCGAGCAAACACCTCGACGCGCTGCGCGGTAAACCGGTCCACCTGTACGCCGCCACCGGCGTGCCCGGCCCCAACGATGCCCCGTTCGACGATAACTGGTCCTGGCCCAACGACCCGCTGCGGGCGAACGAGATCGAACACGTCTCGCATGACTGCACCGTCGCCATCGCGCCCGCGATGAAACTCTTCGGCGCCGACCTCTCGATCGACTACGCCGCCGTCGGCGTCCACTCGTGGCCGTACTGGAAGGCCGCATTGCCCAAATCCTGGCCGACCCTGCAAGCAGGTCTTGGCGTTCGATAGGACTGGAAGCTCTCGTCGGGAGCACCGAATAGTAGGCCACGCCTGGCCCGCCGGCACGTCAGTGCGAGATTCGCGACAGCGGAGCCCAGCACGCTTGACCCCGCCGATATCCGCGCCAGCACAGCGCTCTACGAGACGTTGTACGACTTCCGACCGCCAACAGATCGGCAGCCCGATGGCCCCGGCGTCACCTTCATGAACATCTTCGAGATTTCCCCCGACGCGGTAGACGGTTTCGCCGTCGGATGGAGCGACCGTGCCCGTCTCATGCGGTCGGCTGCCGGTTTCCGCGATGTACGCCTGCACCGCGCGGTTACCCCGGAGGCTCGCTTCCGGCTGATCAACATCGCCCACTGGGACAGCGTGGTGGCTTGGCAAGCCGCCGCGCAGAACTCGACCATAACCGCCGCGACAGACGCGGCTCGCACCCACGCGACGCCCAACACCGCGATCTACGAGGTCGTAGGCGAACTAGCCGGAAGCGCAGGGTTGGTCGATCAGCAGTAAAATTCGGAGCGGCGCTTTCGTGGCGGCGATGGTCCGGCATTGCCTAGGCTCGGCCGCATGCGTAAATGGATAGACCGGGCATTGCTCGGGGCGGGGTGGTGCGCTGTAGCTGTGGGCGCCGTCGGGATCGTGCTGCATTTCGGAGCGTGGGAGCGGCGAGGACTGGTGTTGCTCGCGTCGGGGGCGTCGTACCTGATGATCGCGGCGGTCGTCGGTCTGGTGCTGATGCTGGTCGCGCGCGGGTGGCGCAGTGCGGCCGTGGCCGCAGCGCTGGCCGTTGCGGTGCTGTGGACGTTGGTACCCGCGTTCGTACCGGAAGGGCGTGCCGCGATCGGCCCGCGGATAACGGTCATGCAATCGAATTTGCTGTTCGGCAGGGCGGATCCGGCCGCCGTGGTCCGCGCGGTACGGGACAACCGGGTCGACGTGCTGACCGTGGAGGAGTTGACCGACGCGGCGGTCGAGAGCCTGGCGGGCGCGGGCCTGCTCGACGAGTTGCCCTACCGCTACACCGAACCCGGTGGCGGCGGTGGCGGCACCGGCATCTACAGCCGGTATCCGTTGCGGGACAACAAGAAGTACGACGGCTACATCCTGAACAACGTCTCCGCGACGATGGATCACCCGCAACGCGGGCCGATCACCGTCTTCGCCTTCCATCCGGTTCCGCCGCCGTTCGATTCCCCCGCCTGGACCGCGGAGATGCGCAAGACTCGCGAAATCCTCGACGCGCACCGCGGCCCGGCCATCGTGGGCGCCGACTTCAACGCGACCCGCGATCACACGGCCTACCGCGACCTGCTACGCGGCCGCTTCGTCTCGGCCGCCGACCAGACCGGCGCGGGCCTGCTGCCCACCTATCCGGAAGACCGACGCTGGGGCCCGGTGATCGGCATCGACCACATCCTGCTGGCCGACGCCACCGCCGAAGACCTGCACAGTCTCACCGTCCCCGGTTCCGACCATCGCGCCCTCATCGCCCGAATCCAGCTGCACTGACCGGCGGCTGGCACCTATCGGAGCTCCGGGCGCCAGCTCCGCGAAGCCGGTATGGTGGTCGGCGACAACGTCTTCCATGGGCAGGGGGCGAGCATGGACAACATCGAGCGATTGCTGCTCGGGCTGTCGGCCTATCTCAGCGAGGAGTTCTCGGTAGCCGGCGCCCGCGACGTTCGGCGTCAGCTCGATGCCGTTCGGGACAGGATTCCGTTTCCGCCTCCGGACACGATCGAGCAGAGTCCGTTGCGAAACTTGTTCGACTACCTCGAGCTGAAGAGCCACGACGCCGTCCTCGGGCGAACGCAATGGCTGCGGGGTGAACTGGCCGAAATCGATCGAGAACTGCTATCGGCGTTGGCCGAAACTCAGCGTGGCGACCTGACCGTGAACGATCTTCAAGAGATCGACAGCCTCTTGTGGGATATGCGCGACCGTGTCGACACATTCGAGCTGATGGACGACGGTCGCTGGCCGCTGCAATGCCTCATCGCTTACGTCGACGCGAGGATGAAACGCTGCCTGGAAACGAACTGAAGGCCAGGCCGAGCGTATCGGCCCCGGAGCAGTCCGAGCGCGTCGCGGGCCACGTCCCGAACATGTGTCAGGTTCCCTGATATTCGTTGGTGATGACTACCCCTCATGATTTCGAATTCGAAGAAATCTACCGAGGCAAAGGCGGCCCGTTCGGGCCGGGCGTCAAACCGCCGTGGAGTATCGGAGAGCCACAGCCGGAACTCGCCGCCCTGATCGAGCAGGGCAAATTCCATGGCGATGTCCTCGATGCCGGATGCGGGGAGGCGGCGATATCGCTGTATCTGGCCGAGCGCGGCTTCACCACCGTTGGACTGGATCTGTCGCCGACCGCGGTCGAGCTGGCCCGCGCCGAGGCCGCCAGGCGCGGCCTGGCCAACGCCTCTTTCGAGGTCGCCGACATCACCTCGTTCAGCGGTTATGACGGCCGCTTCGGCACCATCGTCGACAGCACGTTGTTCCATTCGATCCCGGTCGAGTCGCGGGAGGGCTATCAGCGGTCGATCGTGCGCGCCGCCGCGCCGGGCGCGTCGTATTTCGCGCTGGTGTTCGACCGGGCCGCCCTGCCCGAAGCGCCGCAACCGGGGCCTTCGCCGGTCACCGCCGACGAGCTTCACGAGGTGGTGTCGAAGTACTGGGTGATCGATGAGATCAGGCCGGCGCGAATCCATGGCAACCTGCCTGCGGAGTTGCCCGCGGACGTGGGTTTCCGGTTCGAGGGCATGCGCGACGAGCCGGGCGGCCGCAAATCGGTTCCGGCCTGGCTGCTGTCGGCTCATCTGGGCTGATCCGAGGATTTCTTGTGGCACGCTGTGTTTCATGATCGCCTCCCGGCACACCGCAGCTGAATGGGCGTGGCAGCGGCAGAACGTGTGGTCGAAGACCGCCGATAATTTGAAGTCGGGGCAACATCGTGCGCACCGATTGCGCCTAGGGGCAACGGTGATGGGGGCCGGGCTCGCTCTGGCAGGAAGCCAACTGGGGCCGGTGAACGAGCCCGCCGCGGTCACCGCTGCCGTGGCGGGCGCCGTGATGATGGCCGCCGTCGGTGTATCGGGTAGCCGCCACAGTGTTCGCAACGTCCGCGAATGGACCCGAGCGCGGTCGGTATCCGAGGCGATAAAGAGTGAAGTGTATTTGTTCCTGACCTCGGCTGGGGGCTATGCCGGAGACGACCGGGACCAACGGTTGGAAGCCGAAGTGCAACGGCTGGAACGGGAAGCGGGCGATTTGCAGCGCTACACCGATGACGTCACGGCGACGGTACGCCCGCTGCCAGCGGTCGACGACGTGGACTCGTATGTGCGTCTGCGGGTGCGCCGGTCGCAGTTGGAGCACTATTACGAGCCGAGAGCTCGGCTGATGCGCCGGCGCGTGCGGATGTTCAAGGCGATCGAGGTGACGCTGGCGCTGGTGGCCGCGGCGCTCGCTTCCGTCGCCGCGGTGTCGCCGAATATCGGGGCCTGGGCCTCGGTGGCGACGACCGCGGCCGGGACGGTCGCAGCCCATGCCGCCGCCGAACGCTACGAAATGCTGTGGATCGAATACAGCCGCACCGCCGCCGAGCTGCGTCGCCTCGCCGACCAGCGCACCGCCGCCAACGCGACATCTTTGGCCCCGTCGGAATTGATCGTCGAGTGCGAGAACGTCATCTCCGTACAGAATCAGGCGTGGATGGCCAAGTGGGGAGAGGAGAACAGTTCCGGCTCCGGCGGCAACTGACCCGCTGGTCGCTACACCGGAAGGGACCGCAGCGAGCTGAGCGTGCCCGCCAAGGCGCGGGCCGCTTCGGCGCCCTTGGTGAGGAAGTGCTCGGTGAAGTATGTGACGTGCTCGCTGTGCTCGTGGAAGTGGTGCGGCGTGAGCACGACCGAGAACACCGGCACGTCGGTGTCCAGCTGGACCCGCATCAGCCCGTCGATCACCGCCGACGCGACGAAATCGTGCCGGTAGATTCCGCCGTCCACGACCAAGGCGGACGCCACGATCGCCGCGTACCGGCCGGAGTGTGCGAGACGCTTGGCGTGCAGCGGGATCTCGAAGGCGCCCGGCACCTCGTACACGTCGACGGTGGCGGGATCGAAGCCGAGATCGGTGTATTCGGCGAGGAAGCCCTTGTACGCCTTGCCGACGATCGAGCTGTGCCAGCTGGCACGGATGAACGCGATGGATCCGGTAGTTCCCATGCCGGGATACTACTGGCCGGTAACGTGCGCTTCCAGCCAGCCGACCACGTCATCGAGCACCTTCTCCTGCTCGGGCTCGTTGAACACCTCGTGGTAGAGACCTTCGTAGCGAATCACCGTGAGGTCCTTCGCGCCCGCGCCCCGCTCGATGAGATCCGAGCTGGACGGTGCGGCGATCGCGTCGGCGGTGCCGTGCAGCACCAGCAGCGGCACGGTCAGCTTCGCCAGTCGAGTCTTGACCGTGTTGGTCGCGTTCAGCATCTCGGCGCCGGTGCGGGCGGGCAGCATCCCCCGGTAGACCAGCGGATCGTTGTCGTAGGCCGCGACCACCGCCGGATCACGGCTGATCTGCGACGAATCCAGTTTCAGCACACCGAGATTCGGAGTGAACCGGCTCAGTACCGGCGCGAGCATGCGCTGCAGCGGGTTGCCCACCGGAATGTCCAGCGGCGGCGCGGACAGCACGATGCCCGCCACATCGATCGGCGCCCTGGTGGCCAGATACAGGACGATCAGGCTGCCCATCGAATGCGCGAGCAGGAAGCGCGGCACGCCGGGCTGCTCCCGGCCCGCGATGGACAGCATGGCGGCGACGTTGTCGGCCGCGCCCTCCATCGAGCCGATGTTGGCCTTGCCGCCCGCCGACTTGCCGTGGCCGATATGGTCCAGCGCGTAGACCGCGAAACCGGCGCCGACCAGGCGCTGACCGACGTGAGCGTAGCGGCCGGAGTGCTCGGCCACGCCGTGCACCAGGACGATTACGCCACGCGCCGGGCCGTCGGGCAGCCACGCGCGCCATGCCACCCCGCTGCCGACGCCCTCGAACTCGCCCGACTCGGTGCGAATCGCGGGCGCGACGGGCGGCTCGGTCGGCGTGGCGTCGCGCGCCGTCGGCTCGGTCGTCATGCATCGGCTCCTGACGTCAGTGGCACGCTGGTCGCCGCGAAATGCTCGATCAGCCGCCGGTTGAACTCGATGAGTCGAGCGTAGTTGACCCGGGAAAGGCGCTCGTCGGTTCCGTGAATCGAGGCCAGGTCGCCCTCGTTCAGCACGATCGGGGCGAAGTTGCACCGGGTGGCCGCCAGATCGTCGTAGTGCCTGGAGTCGGTCGCGCCCGGAACGATGCCGGTGGTCACCGCTATTCCCGGAACGACGGCGCGAGCGAGGTCCGCGATCACGTCGAACGCGGGACCGGGGCCGGTGATGTGCGAGGGTTCCGCCGACATTCCCACCAATTCGAACCGGATACCCCTGTCCCGCACCACCTTCCGGCAGTGCGCCAGCACCGCCGCCACCGAGTCGCCCGGCAGGATGCGGAAGTTCACCAACGCCTCGGCGTGCTGCGGCAGCACGTTCGCCCGCACCCCGCCGCGGATCACCGTGGGGGCGGCGGTGGTGCGCACCAGTGCCTCGGTCTGCGGCCGGGCCGCCATCACGCGGGTGATCACCGGCGCGGCGACGCCCGCGAGACCGAGCAGGCGCCGGCGCGGCTGCGGCAGGACCTCCCGTAACCTGGCCAGCATGTCCGCGATCACCGGCGTCAGGCGCAGCGGCATCGGATGATCTTGGATCCGGCCCACCGCTCGCGCGATCCGGCCGACCGCGGTCTGCTTGCCCGGCATGGACGAATGCCCGCCCACCTCGGTGACCGACAACCGGACGGTCGCGTAGCCCTTCTCACCGAGCATGATCGTGGCCACCGGTTGCCGCACGCCGTCGACGACGCCCGCGGTGATCACACCGCCTTCGTCGAGCAGTAGGTCGGCGTGCACGCCCGCCTGCCGCAGATGCTCGGCCATGCGCTCGGCGCCGTACCCTCCGAAGACCTCCTCGTCGTGCCCGAACGCCAGATACACCGTGTGCCGGGGCCGCAAGCCCGCCGCGAGGGACGACTCGACCGCCTCCAGGATGGCCAGCACGCGGCTCTTGTCATCGATCGCGCCGCGGCCCCAAATGTATTCGTCGTCGACCACGCCCGCGAACGGCGGATGGGTCCAGCGCGGTGGGTCGTCCACCGGCACCACGTCCTGGTGCGCGAGCAGGATCGCGGCGACCCGGCCGGGTTCGCTGCCCGCCCACCGGTACAGCCTGCTGTGGCCGAACCGTTGGAGTTCGAGTTCGGCGTGCACCCGCGGGAAGGACTGTTCGAGGTGGGCGTCGAGACACTCGAATGCGGCGTTGTCGGCGTCGAGCGGGTCGTCGGTGGACACGGTCGCGCACCGCAGCGCGGCGGCGAGGCGTTCAGCGGTGAGGTCGTCGACGGGTTCCGTCATCGGGCACCGGTCCGATCCGGCACATTCATGGACACCGTTGCATTGTTCAACATGCCGGGATCGAGGGCGATCGTCTTCTCGTTTCGCCACTTCACGATGCCCTCGGTGAGGCCGCCGGTCAGGTCCGGCTGCCGCGTGCCGGTCAACAGCGGCAGCTCGACATTCGCCGCGGCGACGGTGACCGGGGCGAAGGCGGGAGAGTGCGACCACACGTCGTCGACTACGTCGATGATGCGCACGCCGATCCGGTGTCCGGCCGGAATGGGCCAATCCTGGGCGAGCAACCGGACCTCCGCGGTGTCGGAGACGGGGGCGATGCCGCGGGTGATGACGGTGGCGCGTAGGTCGGGCGCGATGTCGTAGAGCTCGACGGCCACGGTCGCGGTGGGCGGGCCGCTCAGGCGCAGTGTCGCGGTCGGGATGCCGGACAGGTGCTGGTCCTGCGCCAGTGGCGCGGACACCGACCAGAACTCGCGGTCGGGTCCGGGAACCAGGCCGCGGTCGGTGTAGCGGCCGGGACGCAGCTCGACCGGGACCCGCTGCGCGTCGGCGGGCGGCCACGCGGTTTCCGCGCGCCAGCGGCCGTCGAACTGGCCGACGGTGATCCGCGGTCCGGGAATCTCGACGTCGCGGCCCGCCACGTGCTTGTCGAAGAATGCGAGCAGTTCGGTGTCGAAGTGCGGCGTGCCGCATTTGTCGTGGCAGGTGCGGTGGCCCCACTGACCGAACCAAGCCCGGTGCGCACCGGGGCCGAGACCGTTCCACAGGTCGAACACCCGGTAGGCCCGGGTGTTGTAGTCGACGAAACCTTGACCGAGAAACAGCGGAATCGTGTTGCCGCGCAGGGGCGCGACGAGATCACGATCCCGCCAGAAGGCGGTACCGGGGTCGTGATCGCCGATTTCGGTCAGGTAGTGCTGATAGCACTGCCACGGCAATTGCGTTGCGTTGGACCGGTACTCGCCGCTGTCCTCCGGCCGCGGCGGCGTGGACGCGATGAGCAGATGTTCCAGACCGGCGGAATCGGCTGGGCGCACGCCGCTCTCGGTGATGGGCTTCCCCGAGAACTTCCAGGAAATGCCCTGCATGTACAGGTACGAGTACGGGTCGACGACCGGCTCGAACGCGGCGACCGCCGCGAGGCCCTCCGGCTTGCCGGCCAGGCCCATCAGCCCGGTCCATCCCTCGTAGGAGACGCCGAACATGCCCACCTTCCCGGTGGACCACGGCTGCCCGGCCGCCCACTCCACCGCGGCCGCGACATCCGCGCGCTCGCCCGGGCCGCCGAAATCCGGGCAGCCGTTGGAGCCGCCGAACCCGCGCAGGTCCACGATGACGTAGGTGTAACCCGCGGCCAGGAACAGGTCGGCGCTGAGGTTGTCGGTGGACGGGCCACCGGTCAGGCGTGGGTCGCTCAGGTACGCCAGATGCGCGCGGTACGGGCTGACGGTGAGGACGACCGGAGTGCGGGTGTCCTCGGATATACCCGCTGGGCGCAGGATGTCGGCGTGCAGCCGGGTGCCGTCCTTGCTGTCGATGAACGCCTGCTTCCACTGGTAGGGCACCCGGAGCGGTTCGGCGTTCGCCGTAACCGGGGTGACGGCTCCGAGCAGGAGCAGCACCCCGCACAGGGCGCGCAGTAGGACGGGTCGTTCGGTCACCATTGGACTATCGAGTTTGCCCGGGCGGTCGTCCAGCCCCCGGAACCGGGGTAGTCGGCCGAGCCGTCGTCCGCGCGCCGAGCGGACGCCATCCTGTGTTCATCCAGCTGGACCAGCATCGGCACCGTGCCAGCGGCGAATGAACTCGGTGCCGGGTCGGTCGACGCCGTCGCGACGGTCACCCTGGCGCTGCTGGCCGCGTTCCTGTTCGCGGTGTCAGCGGCGCTGCAACAGGGCGCGGCGCGGCAGGCGGCCACCGATTCCGGGCAGGGACGGTTCCTGCTGATCGCCACGATCGCCCGCCGTGTGATCACCGACCACCGCTGGCTGGCCGGTCAGGGCGCGAACGTCGCGGGGTTCGCCGTGCACGCGGTCGCGCTGCGTTTCGGCGGCATAGCTGTGGTGCAGGCGCTGCTGGTCGTGCAATTGCTCTTCGCATTGCCGCTGGCAGCCGTGCGGCGTGGTCGCAGGTTGCTCGCGCGGGACCGGGCCGGGACGACGGCGGTGTGCGCGGGCCTGATTCTGCTTGTCGCGCAGGGCGTTTCCGCGCAGTCCGCGGTGAACACCCAGTTTCTGCCGGAGGCGGGCGCCGGTGTGATCGTCACGATCGTCCTGCTGTTCGGTGCGTCCCGATCGGCCCGCGCCAGCATGCCGTCGACCGTCGCCGACCACGGAAACCGTTCCGCGGCCGCACGAGCCGCAGCGCTGGGCCGGAGGCAGGGCGAGCAGTGCACGGACCCCCTTGGCGAGGCCGTGCGGGGAACCGTCGCAGACAACGCCGGAACCGGGCCCGCCGACGGGCTCGCGCGCGGCGCCAGCGGCGGGCACGACCACAGGCGTGCCGCAGGCCGGCGACATGCCGGGACGCTCGCCGGACGGGTCGTCGCCGGGAGCGGCAGGCTAGCGGATCGGCAGTGTCACGCCGGGTGAGGACGGACTGCCGTGCAGGACCAAGTGGCTCGGGACGGCGGCTGCGCGGTCGTCCTTCTTGTCCTCCTTCTTGTCGTCCTTCTTCTTCTCGTTCTTCTTGTCGTCGCCGGAGAGGTCGAAGGCCAGCCGGATGATGCTGGTGCGGCCGGGATCGATCTGGTCGAAGTCATTGCCGGACGGGTCGAGTTCGGCGGTGGCCGCAGCGTCGGGGGCGACGGCGCGGCCGTCGGCGGTGACCAAGCGCTGATCGGCGAAGGTGAAAGCTTGTCTGCCGTCGGACACGTTGGTGACCGTCAGCGTCACGATGGTGTAGGTACCGCCTGTGGTCACCGGACCGGTGGCGTGGGCGTCGGAAACCACATCGGTCACGATGAAAGCGAAGTTCCCGTCGCGCACCCCTCGGTCCGCGTCTGCGGGCTGCGCGCCATCCGAGGTCAGCGGGGGACCGGTCCAGGCCGTCGCGGGTGCCTCGCGTGTGGACGTGTTCGGAACGGGATCCGACCCGATGCCGCCCAGCAGCCACAGTGCCGTCACGGCTACGAGCGCTGCCCCGGCGGCGACCGGTGCCCACCGACGCAGCGCGGCCTTTCCCCGCGAAGCAGCATGCGATTCCGGCGCGGGCGCCGCCGAGGTCGGCGGCAAGTCGGCGATGGTCATGACGCGGGTCGGTGGTCCACCGTGCGATGCCGCGGAGTCCAGGACCGGTGGGGCCGGTTGCACCGGCGCGGGCAGCCCCAAGGCTCCACGCGCCGCCTCGGCGAATTCTCCCGCGCTGGCGTAGCGTGCGCCCGGTTCCTTGGCCATGCCGCGGGCGATGACGCTGTCGAGCGCGGGCGGGACATCGCGGGCAGCCCGCGACGCGCGCGGGGGCGCGGACATCAGGTGTGCACGCATCTGCTGTGCCGGGTCGCAGTCGCCGTAGGGCAGCTGCCCGGTGAGGGTTTCGTAGAGCACGCAGGCCAGCGAATAGACGTCGGATCGGGCATCGACGGTGCCGGTGAAGCGCTCCGGCGCCATGTAGCCCAATGTGCCCACCACCTGCCCCGTGGCGGTGAGCGCGGTGCCATCGGCCGCGCGGGCGATACCGAAGTCGATCAGATACACGAAGCCGCTGGTGTGCTCGAGAATATTGCCCGGCTTCACATCCCGGTGCACAAGCCCTTCCGCATGTGCGGCATCCAGCGCCTCGGCCGCCTGGGAAATGATCTCGACGGCCCGGCCAGGCGCCAGAACACCCGACCGCAGCCGCGTGGCCAGGTCGACTCCCTCGATGTACGCCATCTCCAAGAACAGATGCCCGTCGACCTCGCCGAAAGCACGAATCGGCACGATGTGCGGGTTGCGCACCCTGGCCCCCGACCGCGCTTCCCGCTCGAAGCGCTGCCGATAGCGTGGGTCAGCGGAATACGCCGCAGACAACACCTTCAGTGCAACGGCTCTGCCGGTACGGTCGCGCGCCAACCACACATCCCCCATACCGCCACGACCCAGCAGCCGTTCGAGGGAATAGTTCCCGAACGAACCGCTGGTACTCCGCACGGACATACCCTGACCGTATCGTCCGCGGTTCGCCGCAAAACGACTGGTGCGCCCAACGCTCGGTGTGCGCCGCTCCGAAGGGTGATCGACCGGGACACCGCAGGTCCAGGCCGTGGAATTGCGTGCGCGCCGAGCTATTCGATATAGCTATGGCATGTGCGAACCAGCCAGGGGCGCAATGTAATCAGCCTGTTGTCGCAAGCGGGTCGGCGTATGATCAGGCCAATGCTGAAGCCCGGGGGAAGAATGAGCGAGGCGGTGACCGCGGACTGGGCCGGGTTCGTGCAAGCGCTGGCGCTGTGTCTGTCGGAGCTGCCCTCGCGTGCGACGCTGATCATCGCCGCGCCGGGCAATCGCTTTGTCCAATTCGTTCAGTACGACATCAAACTGTCCGCTGAGCTGGCTGGAAACGATTACTTGAGTCAACCGATACCGGATGCCGCCGCGCAGGAGTTGCGCGCACTCGGCTGGCATGAGCCGCCGCGGCGCGACGCGGGCAACTGGACCAGAACCCTGTTCTGGCCGATCGCGCCGAACAGCCTGCTCGAGTTCGCCCGCTCGGTCGCCGTCGGGCTGCGCGATGCCCTGGGCGTGGCCGATCCCGTGGAACTGCGCGCGATGGGCTGGACCGAGGCGTCCGGTGATCTGGATCTCACCGTGCTCGGGTCGATCGCCCGCCGCGGCTGGAATTGATCGACCCCGCGCTCCCACGGCATAGCCGCGACTACCTGGGCACTATTCTGAGAGACATGGCAGCAGGTAAGCCCACCAAGGAAGCGAAGGCCGCGGCGAAAGCGGCCCGCAAGCAGCAGTCGCGAGAACGCCGCAGGCAACTGTGGCAGGCGTTCCAGATGCAGCGCAAGGAAGACAAGCTGCTGCTGCCACTGATGATCGGCGCCGTGGTCGGCAGCACTGCCGTCGCCGTCGTGATCGGCCTGATCTTCGGGCTGACCTGGTTCCTGGTGCCGCTCGGCGTGGTGCTCGGCGCGCTGGTCGCGTTCATCATCTTCGGCCGCCGGGTGCAGAAGAGCGTCTACCGCAAGGCCGAGGGCCAGGCGGGCGCCGCGGCCTGGGTGCTGGACAACTTGCAGGGCAAGTGGCGGGTGAGCAACGGCGTCGCCGCCACCACACAGCTGGACGCGGTGCACCGCGTGATCGGCCTGCCGGGCGTGGTGCTGGTCGCCGAGGGCGCGCCGCAGCGGGTGAAATCGCTGCTGGCCCAGGAGAAGAAGCGCACCGCCCGGCTGATCGGCGACACCCCGATCTACGACGTCATCATCGGCAACGACGAGGGCCAGGTTCCGATCAAGGACCTGCAGCGCTACCTGACCAAGCTGCCCCGCAATATCGACACCAAGCGCATGGATCTCATCGAAGGCCGGCTGTCCGCGCTCAGCGCACGCAGCGGGCCCGCGCTGCCGAAGGGCCCGATGCCCGCCGGCGCCAAGATGCGCGGCGTGCAGCGGACCATCCGTCGGCGCTGACCGGCTTACCGAAGCTTCTCACCGCCTCTTATATCCCGGGCCTACGGTCGTTCGTGCGTGTACGGTTGCCGCCTCGAGCACGGTTGAGCAGCCACACGACCCGGTCGTAGGCGAGGACGTGATAGACGATCACCAGCACCGCGAGCGCCAGACCCCATCCCGGCAGACCGGCCGACTGCAGCGCGAGCGCCCCGCCGCCGAGCACCGAGAACTCGATCACTAGGCGCGTCGAGCCGGACACGGCAACCTTCGGCCGCCCGCCACGGCTCGGGTCGCCAGGCACCGAGAAGGCCGCCCACACGACTGCCGCAACTAGCGGCAGCGCCACCGCCAGCAGAAACTTCCACAGCCCTTCGAACGCGCACCAGCCGAAGACGCCGAAGGAAGCCACGGCAACGAGCTCGAGCAGGAATCGGACAGCGAGCATCACCGGATTCAAAGACACCGGCGCAGCCTATCGGCGTGACCCGGTGGCGGGTGGGTCCGATGCCGGGCGGCTCAGCGGGAATGCACCAGTGCCGTACCGGTCGCCCGGTCGTGCATACCGCGGCCGTCGGCGTCGGTGAACAGCGCCGGCACCACGAACAGCAGCAGCACCTGCCTGGCGAGCGCACGGACGAAGCCGACCGGCGCCGGCGCGTCGATGCGTACGGTCCGCAGTCGCAGGAAGTACTGCCCCGGCGTGAAGCCGAACAGGGTCACCGCGCCGACGCCGATGACGAACCAGATCAGCAGCGTCAGGCTCGACGCCGACGTGCTGCGCGCGATGAGCGCGGCGATGCCGAGCGCGATCATCCAGTCCACGAACAGGGCGGCGATCCGGCGGCCCATCCCCGCCAGCGAGCCCGCTCCCGTCTTCGGGAGGCCGAGGTGTTCACCAGGGAACTCGTGGGTTGCCGGATCGCCGGGGTCGGCCGGAGGTCCGGAGAGCCAGGAGCCGGTGATGCGTGCCATGGACCCCAGAATAGGCGCGCGCGATCGGCTGCCCGATTTCGCATAAGCGGAGTTCAGGTCGGCGCGCGAGGCACAAAGCGGCAGGACTACCATGCTGTTCGAGCCCGGGTGGTACGCGCCACCCGCCCAGACGCACGTGTAACACCGGCGAAACACGGGCTTGACTACAGGGAAACACGGCATCCATAGCGTCTGGTCGCGACGAACCCATGCAATCGACACTGGCTGGGAACCGATCCGTAAGGAGAACAAGTGACGTTCAGCACGGCCGACGAGGTCATCAAGTACATCGCTGACGAGGACATCGAGTACGTCGACATCCGCTTCAGCGATCTTCCCGGTGTGCAGCAGCACTTCTCGATCCCGGCGAAGGCCTTCACCACCGACCTCGCCGAGGAAGGGCTAGCGTTCGACGGCTCTTCCGTCCGTGGCTTCCAGTCGATCGACGAGTCGGACATGCTGCTGCTGCCCGACTACAGCACGGCGCGCGTCGATCCGTTCCGCGCCGCCAAGACGCTGAACCTGAACTTCTTCGTGCACGACCCGTTCACCCGGGAGGCCTACAGCCGCGACCCGCGTAACGTCGCGCGCAAGGCGGAGGAGTACCTGCGCTCGACCGGCATCGCCGACACCGCGTACTTCGGCCCCGAGGCGGAGTTCTACATCTTCGACTCGATCCGCTACGACTCGGGCATGAACGGCGCCTTCTACGAGATCGAGTCGATCTCGGGTTCCTGGAACACCGGCAAGGAGTTCAACCCGGACGGCACCCGCAACCGCGGCTACAAGGTCCGCAACAAGGGCGGATACTTCCCGGTCGCGCCGTACGACCACTACGTCGACCTGCGCGACAAGATCTCCACCAACCTGCAGAACGCGGGCTTCGAGCTGGAGCGCGGCCACCACGAGGTCGGCACCGCCGGTCAGGCCGAGATCAACTACCGGTTCAACACCCTGCTGCACGCGGCCGACGATCTGCAGCTGTTCAAGTACATCGTCAAGAACACCGCGTGGCAGGAAGGCAAGACCGTCACCTTCATGCCGAAGCCGCTCTTCGGTGACAACGGCTCGGGCATGCACGTGCACCAGTCGCTGTGGAAGGACGGCAAGCCGCTGTTCCACGACGAGGCCGGCTACGGCGGCCTGTCGGACCTGGCACGCCACTACATCGGCGGCATCCTGCACCACGCGCCGTCGCTGCTGGCCTTCACCAACCCGACGGTGAACTCCTACCACCGCCTGGTCCCCGGCTACGAGGCCCCGATCAACCTGGTGTACTCGCAGCGCAACCGCTCCGCCGCGGTCCGCATCCCGGTCACCGGCAACAACCCGAAGGCCAAGCGCCTCGAGTTCCGTGCGCCGGACTCCTCGGGCAACCCGTACCTGGCCTTCGCCGCCATGATGATGGCCGGCCTGGACGGCATCAAGAAGAAGATCGAGCCGATGGCCCCGGTCGACAAGGACCTCTACGAGCTCCCGCCGGAGGAGGCCAAGAACATCCCGCAGGCCCCCACCAGCCTGGCCTCGGTCATCGACCGCCTCGAGCAGGACCACGACTACCTCACCGAAGGCAACGTCTTCACCGAGGACCTGATCGAGACCTGGATCAGCATCAAGCGCGAGAGCGAGATCGCGCCGGTGAACCTGCGCCCGCACCCGTACGAGTTCGAGCTGTACTTCGACGTGTAAGTCGGCAACCGGCTCTGACCTGCGCATAGCCAGCGAGTCCATCCGTTCCGCGATCAGTGCATCTGGTCGCGAAGCGGGTGGACTCGTCTGCGTTCGGAGCAGGTCGTCATATTCGCGGAAGCGAGTAAGGAACCCACCACTCAGCAGGGCAAACCACGGGGCATTCGCGAGCCGACTCTCCGTATGACGCGCTCGTCCTCACGGAAGATGAATCGATCGCACCCCGGCTGATCGCCCGATCCGACGTCGACGGGTGGCTCGGCAAGGGGGCCGATAAAGGCGTACAGCTCCCAATATCCACCGGAGCCGTCGTTTTTCGGAAGCAGGTCGTAGGCGAGTTCCCGCACCCTCCTCCAGTTGTCCGCGTCGAACGGATCTCGGATGACATCTCCCACTCGGACCTCGGTCACGTCCACTGATTCGGTTCGCATCGGCGGAGTCTGGCACAGGCAACCTGAATGCCAGCTGAAGGCGGCGCGGCCGACCCGCTCCGCCGCGATAGTCGGTGAGTCCATCCGTTCCACGATCTCTTCGCTGGGCAGGGCGGGTTGGTGACGGCGGTGATGCGGCATTCGGTGTTCCAGGTGTAGTGAGACGATCGCCAGTTTCCGCCCTCCGGACGGGGTGTTGCTGTCGAGCATCCGCGGATGCGCCGGGATACCGGACGATCTCCCGCAATTCCAATGCGTCACTACTGGCGAGCGCGTCGCCCACGGTCCTGGCAGGCGCGGGATGGCCGACGTTTTCTTCTCATGCTTGGGAAGCTTGTGGCAAGTATGAAGAACCAGGAATCTATCATCCATGGGAGGAGGTGGCATGCGAAAAGAGCTGGGTGTCAACCCGACTGTGCGTTCGATGAGCGCGCGGTCCGGCATGCCTGTTCAAGGGATGTCAGTTCGCTGCCCGGTCGCCAGGCGGGTGGTTCGTCGTTCGCCGGGGGTGCGGCGATCGTGGCGGAGGATCGGGTCCGCATGATGCATCCGTATACGGTAGCGGCGCTGGAATCCGGTCGGGCGCTGGTACATACCGTCGATGACATGCTGGAGCGGATCGACCGGATCCGCGCCCGGCGGCCTTCCCCCAGTACACGGGTGATTCCGGAAGTGGACGCGATGGGCAGACTCACCGATCTGTACATCGCCCCGGGAACGATCGCGCACGCTGCTAGCAGGCAGGAGTTGGTGGCCGACATCATGGCAGCGATTCGAGACAGCACCATGGATGCGCTGCGGCAGCACGAAATTGCCGTCAAGGGGACGACCTGGCCCAAGGCGCCGAGGCCGCAGCCGTAACTTGCCGGTGTGCTCGACGATCCCCAGGAGTGATGCGGTGACGGATCTGGATACGCCGGATGGTGCCGAGGCTGAGTCGCCGCCCGATTGGCGCAACCTCGTCTACGAGGTGTTCAATCCTGAGTACTCGGTTGGCGTGGCATGCGACCGCAGCGGCATGATCGTCGGTCTCCATCTCGGCGACGAGGTGGGGGAGCACACGGACGACTGGCTGGCCGGCGAGGTTCTTCGAGTCGCTCGATTGGCCTACCTGAAGTCCCGGGTCGGTCGGCGTGCGGAGCTGCTGTACAACGGCGGGTTACCGCGTCTCGCCGACTCGTTGGGGTTACCCACTGAGGCCGAGTACAGCATCATGGAGAAGGCCGAGTTCGGTGAGCGCTTCTGATTCCGGCCTAGCGTGAGCGGCGCGGCGCCGGGCGGTGCGCCGCTCACGCTCTTGCCCTTGTTGTCCCCAAGGTTGGGGATGCGCGAGAATCGAAATAGCGCTCGGAGTGGAAAGAGTTCGTCGATATGAAAGAATTCAGGCAAGATACGCAAAATATGCGTAGTCGGAGCAAGGCTGACCATCTCAAGGTAGCCCCTGCTCGCGAGCGGGCGAAACATAATCCGGATTATTCGACCAACTTCTATACCAATGTCGGTCACGCGGCCCACGGGTTCAAGGAGAAGGCCGAGCGGTATCTCTCGGCTCGTGCCGACGGTTGGAATGGGGTGGGGGATCGCCAGCAACGTAAGGGCGACATCGGGTATTCGGCCGCGGGTGCGATCGATAACACCGACATCGAAGGCGGCTCGAGGGTTCGGCGTTCGGCGCCAGAGGTGTGAGGCGCTGGTGGTCCGACGGGTGTCCGGTTGGGGGGATTCGGTATGGGGGATGTTGCCGGCTTGCGAACGTTTCGGTGGCACGCATGTGATCGAGGGCTGTGCTGATGGGAAATGAAGATCATTGCGGCATCATCAATCGGGGGGATACCCTCAATGAGGGGGATCGACTGTACTCGCCGAATGAAAAGTGCAGGTTGGGTATCCGGGACGGCCGGATGGTCCGCGAGCACATTGATTCCGGCACCCTCGTCTCATCGTCGGGCGATCAAACCATCGGCACCGGGATAGGGCTTGCGGCAATCGCAGCACCGACGCCGCTCATCGAGGCGGGCCCATGACCGATTACTACGTATACAACGAAAAAGGCGAGTTCGAAGAGCGGGACAGCCCACCTGAGTCGGGCTTCTACTATACCCAAGATGGTAGTTTGGATCCTGACTTCGCCCTTTGGGAAGCGAAGCCTGGCGGTGGGGACCCCACAAAGATACAAGAGTGGGATGACCTCGATGACATCGATACCATCACCATCTCCGATGGGCGGGTATTCGAATCGGAGAATCGGGGAGGCACGCTCTATGGCAACCCCGACAAGCCGTTGCCTGAGCAGAATCGTGAACCGACCCCCACTGCAGAGGAACAGGCAGCGGAAGAGGAAGCGCAGCGGCAAGAGACAGAGTTCTTAGGGACCGACAAGGATTTCAAAGCAGGCGACGACCTCGCTGATTCCCCGCTGGAGATCCGGGTGCCGCCGGGTAGCGCGTCGGACGACCTGACGACATTCATCGATCTGGCGAACTATCGGCTCAAGTATTTGATGTACCAAATGGGCGCGGGCAAGAAGCCGGAAGCCTTCGGCTCTGCTGTGGACAAATCTGTTCGCTTCTGGGATGACGACCTGGGGGGCGATTTCTATAACAAAATTGAAGATGGGGCAGCAGTTGAAGCCGGGGGTGCATCGGGCGCTACCGAAGATGCATATCAATCGGCCACAGATTTTCTCCACGAACTGGCCGGGGAGTGGAGTATGTGGGACGATAAGTTCGATGAGGCGAACACGGAGCTCACGCACGACAATTATCGTACATACCAGCGGATGTACGACAAGATTCAGGAAGCCCACGACGACATCTGGGCGGCACTGAAACAACCTCATGCCGGATATTATGGCGGGAGTACGTTCAGCGAAAACAACTTCACGGCGCCGGGCATTCAGAACATAGTCGAAGAAAAGCCGATTTACGGCCTCGTCAACCAAGCGATCGAGTATTGCGTGGGACAGGTCTCCGACTACGCGGATCGGGCCGAGGAGCATGCAGATCGGTTCGGGGATTTCCCGGGGTATCCCTCAGGCGACGGTGGTGACAATGGGGGGGATAATGGCGGAGATGGCGGAGATGGCAATGGGGGAGATAATGGTGGTGACAACGGCGGAGGTAATGGCGGTAACAACGGTGGGGATAATGGCGGTTACAATGGCGGATACGACGGATTCACTGGTCAGGATGGTTCCACACAGCAAGCGGGTTTCCAGAACGAGGATCTGAGTTCCACGTTCGAGGATTTGCTCCCGGGTGCTACGGACACCACAGATCCCCTGGCCGGTACGCAGACCGGTTTGGGCGACCTTACCGGCGATGCGGCGTCGAGCATGGACATCGGCTCTCTGATCCAGGCGGCGTCGCAAGGCGCCGGAACCGGGTCGGGAACCGGCACGACCGTGCCGGCCGGCAATGTCACGCCCCCCGCCAATAACGACAACAGTGCATTGCAGAATCTCGCTTTGATGAGCGCTCTCGGGGGAATGAACCAAGGAAATCAGCCCCGCGATGATAGAGGCTACGAGGAGCGGGCGGCGGCGCGTGAGGAGCGGGCTGCGCGCGAGGAACGGCAGCGTGAACGCGAGCGCAACGCGCAGGCGACCACCACCAATCCCGCTGTTCAGACGTCGCCTCCCGGCGTGACGGCGCCGACCTATGCTGGTACTCCGCCGCCGGTTACGACACAGGGCGATCTGCGGACTTACCAAATCGACAATTCTAAGGTGCAGGTTTCGCCTCCGGTCGAGGAGGCTTTGCGGCGGCAGCACCAGAATGTCGCCATGAATGCGATGGACGCATACAAGGGAACCGCGGGTGAATTGAATGCGGATCATCCGCCCGCGATTGTCGATGATCTGGCCAAGTTGGCGACGGGCGATATCGTGCAGTGGGAGAAGCACAGTGCATTGATCATCAGAGACCAGAACGGGCTGAGTATCCTGGACGACGGTCATCTCGTTCCCTTCGATCCCAACAATCCGCCGTTGACGGAGAAGTACGGGAGTTTCCGGGGCTACCTCCACCCGACCGGTTTGGATAGCGGCACTGCCGACACCGCATCCACGGCGCCGCCTCCGGCGACCGTGAGCACAGCGCAGCCCGGCAGCCCGCCACCTGTTGGGCCACCACAGATCTGAGCGGCCGGAGGTATGGCCCCGAAGAAGGACCTCGTCATCGGTGCGGTGGCGGGGTACGAGTGGGCTGATGTCGAGGTATGGGCGAGGAGCCTCGTGGCGAGCGGATTCGCCGGTGTGGGCGTTGTCGTCGTCTACGACCGGGGTCGCCGCGGCGATGTCGTGGTCCAGAAGCTGAAAGCTCTCGGGCTGTACGCGGTACGGATGTCGCTGCGTGGCAGCGTATACAACACGCGGTTCGACGATATCGCGCAGGTTCTGCGGACCTTCGCGCGTTCGCTCCGGTTCGCCATTGTCACCGACGTGCGTGATGTGTACTTCCAAACAGATCCGGTCTTGTGGTTGGAAAACCACTTGGAACGATCGTTTCTCGCCGTCGGTGAGGGGGTGCGGTACTGCGACGAGGCATGGAATCGGAACAACCTGCAGCGGAGTTTTCCGGCACATGCCGAGCGGTTGTGGCCGAAGGTGGTCCGCAATGTCGGTGTCCTGGCCGGCCAGGCCGGTGCGGTGGCGGATCTGTGTCTTGCCGTCTCCCTGATCGCGGAGTCGGCCGGGGGGCCGGTCGCGGATCAGAGCGCGTACAACTTGCTGCTGGATATGGAGCCGTATCGCTCGGCTGTGCAGTTGGTGGCTTCGGAGGACGGGTTCGCTTGTCAAGGCGCCACGTTGGGGGATCCGCGCTTGCTCCGGACCCTACGCCCGTTCCTTGTGGAACCCGAGCCGGTCCTCACCGCGGAAGGCGTGCGGACCTCCGCGGGCAAGCTGTACCCGATTGTGCATCAATATGATCGGGTACCAGAGTGGAATCGGATGCTGCGGGGCAGACTGCGGTGGGCACCCGCGGTCGACGCGGGCGACATGGTCGGGAGTACGCCCGACAGCGCACTCCGGCAGCGTGAACCTTCCGGATCTGGCTTGGCCCGTATTCTCGGTGATGCCGACGGCGCCTCGATCCTGCATGTGGCACAGAGCATCGGCGTACCTCGGGCCAGCTCGTCGATCCAGCTGTATTCGCCGGCGCCCGACGACTCTTCGCTCGGCGAGGAATCGAAGGTGCGCGAGTGAGCGCGGCTCTTTCGTCCGATCTACCAGCGACCTCCCGGGTTGCCCGGCTGGGTCAGGTGGTCTGGATACTCGTCTCCGCTTCGACCTGCTCACCGGCACCCACGGAGCGTCGATTGATGGTGAACTCGAAACTGCCGTAGCGATTTCGCCCGGTTCCGGCGTCTTCCCAGGTGTACCCGTATTTGCCGATATGCTCCAAACGGAATCGGGTATCGGCGTGGATGCGGAAATCGGAGCGTCGAGCGCGCTCACAGAATGCGAAATCCTCACTGAGATACCAGTGGTTCTCGCCATCCGGGATGATCATCGGCAGGAAGTACGGGACATTGGCGCGCCCGAACCGCTCATTGCAGACCGGGAGCTTTTCCTGTTCCGCGATCTTCTCGTAGACGCACCGTTTGGTGAGCAGGAATCCGCCTGCTGCATATCGGATCTCCAGCGTGCCGCCGCCCGTGCCGAATATGATCTTATCTGTGCCGGGCAACAGGCTGCAGACCAGTTCGCGCGACCTTTTCTTGGGATATATACCGCAGACAATCGGCAAGTCGTGGGACCGCAGCATCCCTACCGCTTTCGGATGGAAGCGGACATCCGCATCGATCCACATCAGCTCCTCGAAACCCTCCGCCAAGGCATCGGTGGCGATTTGGCTGCGCGCCTGGTCGATCGCGGAACAACCGTAGACGCGCCAGACCGGATAGCCGAGCCGTTCGAGTTCCGCCAACCCCTCCGCGCACCCGGGCTCGATGTAGTCGCGCACCGGCACCAGCACGACACAGCGCGAGGGATCCGTCATCATTTCTCCACCTGGCAAAGGGCTCACAGACCAGGGCAACTGTACCCGGCGGGTGGTGATCGACAGTTGGTGGGAAGCCGTGCGGCGAGGCAGATCAGCAGCCGTTGGCAGCCGCCACTCGCCCGGAGTGAGCCGGTCGCCGGTAGGCCGGGCCTCGAGCGGTTTCAGGCGCGGGTTTTCTCCCCACGCCTCGCGGCGGCGAGCTGATTCGGCATTGGTTCATGGCGCGCATAGGTGCGCGTGAAATCGCCGGTGCCGTGCGATATCGAACGTAGGTCGATGGCGTAGCGGCTGAGCTCGAGTTCCGGCACTTCGGCGTGAATCCTGGTGCGCCCGGAGCCGTGCGGTTCGGTGCCGAGAACACGTCCGCGCCGACTCGACAGGTCACTCAGCACCGGTCCGACATACTCGTCGGTGACCAGCACCCAGACTTCGGCGAGCGGCTCCAGCACTCGGATTCCGGCAGTCGCGGCTGCCTCACGGAGTGCGAGCGCGCCCGCGGTCTGGAACGCGGCGTCGGACGAGTCGACCGAGTGGGCTTTGCCGTCGAACAGGGTGACCCGCACGTCCACGAGTGGATACCCGGCCGTGAGCCCACGCGACGCTTGCGCTCGCACACCCTTCTCCACCGACGGAATGAACTGGCGCGGAACAACTCCGCCGACCACCTTGTCCACGAATTCGATCCCCGCCCCTTCGGGCAGCGGTTCGACCTCGATCTCGCACACGGCGTACTGCCCGTGCCCGCCGGACTGCTTCACATGCCTGCCGCGCCCGGTCGCCTTGCCCGCGAACGTCTCGCGCAACGCCACCACGTGGTCGATCACGTCGACCTGCACCCCGAACCGCGTCCGCAACCGCTCCAAGGCCACGTCGCGATGTGCTTCGCCGAGACACCACAGCACCAGCTGATGCGTCTGCCCGTTGTGCTCGAGCCGCAGGGCCGGGTCCTCGGCGGCCAAGCGGGACAGGCTCTGGGAGAGTTTGTCCTCGTCGGCCTTGCTGTGCGCGCGAATTGCGATGGGTAGCAGAGGGTCGGGCATCGGCCATGGCTCGATCCGCAACGGGTTGTCGGTGGACGACAAGGTGTCGCCGGTCTCGGCGCGGCTGAGTTTGGTGACGTAGGCGATGTCGCCCGCGATCGCCTGCCCGAGCGGGCGCTGCTGCCTGCCGAAGGGGGCGGAAATGGCGCCGACGCGCTCGTCCACCTCGTGACTCTCGTGCCCGCGGTCCTCGAGACCATGGCCGCTGACGTGCACCGTGTCGTCGGGGTGCAAGGTCCCGGAGAAGACGCGGACCATGCAGACCCGTCCGACGTACGGGTCGGACGCGGTGCGGATCACCTCGGCGGCCAGCTCGCCGTCCGGGTCGCAGCGCAGCGGTTGCGGTCCCGCGCCGTTGCTGGCCGTGATGGCGTGCTCGACCGGTGTCGGAAACCCGCCGGTGACCAGCTCGAGGAGCTCGACGGTGCCCAGGCCCTGCTTCGCGCCTTCGGGCGCGGGCGCCGCGAAGAGCACCGGATGGAAGCTTCCGCGCGCGACCGCCCGCTCCAAATCGGCGACCAGCGTCGCCAGGCTGATCTCCTCGCCCTCCAGGTAGCGGTCCATCAGGCTTTCGTCTTCGCTCTCGGCGATGATGCCCTCGATGAGGCGGTTGCGCGCCTCCTGCAGCTCGGGTACCTGCTCGGCGGACGGGTTGCTCTGGACCTCCGTTCCGGACGAATAGTCACCTATGCAATGCGGTAGCAGCTCCACCATGCCGGTGACCGGGCGGTGACCGTCCGGGTTCTTCGGGCCGTACACCGGAAGGTGTAGCGGCAGAATGCTTTCCGTCGATCCGCCGCCGAGCACGGTTTGGCATGCGTCGGCCATTACGTCGTACTCGTCGCGTGCTGTATCCAGGTGCGTGATCACGATCGCGCGCGGCATCCCGACCGCGGCACACTCCTCCCACAGCGCCCGGGTCGTCCCCGCGAGTCCTTCCGACCCTTCGGCCGCGGAGATGACGAACAGCGCCGCGTCGGCCGCGCGCAGTCCCGCCCGCAGCTCGCCCACGAAGTCCGCGTACCCCGGCGTGTCGAGCAGGTTGATCTTCACTCCGCCCCACGTCACCGGCACCACCGACAGCTGCACCGAGCGGTGCTGGCGATGCTCGATCTCGTCGTAGTCCGACAGCGACGTGCCGTCCTCGACCCGGCCGGCGCGATTCACCGCCCGCGCGGTGAGCGCCATGGCCTCCACCAGCGTGGTCTTTCCCGATCCGCTGGGCCCGACCAGGACCACGTTGCGGATCTGCTTGGGGCCCTCCGCCGCCACGCCGTTGCCTGCGGGCGCTCCGTTGGTCTTGTCCACCATGCGTCTCGCTCCTTCGCCGACACCTGCGGTACATCAACCTTCCCACCGGGCGTCACCTCCCGTCCACGAATCGGGAGATCGGGCTGTGAGGAGCGCTGGTCACAAGGTGTTCACTGCGGGCGGCCACCATATTGCGCACGGCGCTGGGCCCGGTGCGTTGCCTTTCCGGTCCAGGTAGAACAGGTGCCCGGCCTCGACCAGGCTGGGCGCGAGTCTGCCGACGTCGGCTTCTGGCGCCGCCCAAGAGCCGAGCGAGCCTGTTCTGCCTCAGGATATCGATCCAGACCGGGTGATTCCCCTTTGCAACCGCACCTGAAATTTACACTCCATTGAGTTATGGGTGAACGAAAATCAAGCGATTCTAAAAAATCACCATAGATGTCGGAATCCGGTTGACCCGACGGCCCGATTTGATATGAACTGAGGCGGCTGGGCCGCCCGAATGGGAGATTTCAATGAAGCGGGGAATCAGAAATATTCCACATACGGAGATGGCTGGCGCAGGTACGACGGTCCGGGGTGTCGAGGTTGTCCGCGGGGCCGGGCTCGGTGTCCACGGCGTCAGTTCCATCAGCCTCGACGGGGCTCGCGTATCCAATGCCGAATTGCCGACAGGTCCGGCGTGGTCCGAGGGCCCCGGCGGGAAGGGGAGAGCCCGATGAGCAGGAGTCCAGACGAGGTCGTCGATCTGATCAGAGGGCACTATGATGCGGGGACCTGGGTCGATGGACCCGGTTTTCAGGACGGCCAAGCCGAGGACGCGTTGAAGGCGCTGAGCACGCTGGCCGAGGAGGATCCAGCCGGGTTCGCGGAGGCTCTCGGCGAACTCGTCGAAAACGATTACAACTTCGACAGCAAAGAAGCGGACGGGGTTTCAGCATACATCGGGAAATGGGATAAAAGCTTAATAGAACAACTCATCCACGATGCCGAGGAGAAGGGCCTCACGGATGAATACGCGCATATCATCGAGGCGCTCGAGACCGGTGACGCGTCAGCGGTCGTCACCGAGGAAGAGGAGGCAGCGGAACAGGAAGCGGAACAGCAAGAGGACGAGTTCTTAGGGTCTGACAAGGATTTTAAAGCAGGCGACGACTTCGCTGAGTTCCCGCTGGAGATCCGGGTGCCGCCAGGTAGCGCGTCGGACGACCTGACGACGTTCATCGAATTGGCGAACTTTCGGCTCAAGTATTTAATGTTCCAGATGGGGGAGGGTAAGAAGCCGATCGCCTTCGACGAGGGAAAGGATGATAACTTCTGGGACGACGACTTGGGTGACGACTCGGGTGACAATTTCTATAACAATATTGAATCCGGGGCGTCGGGTGCTACCGAAGATGCATATCAATCGGCCACAGATTTTCTCCACGAACTGGCCGGGGAGTGGAGTATGTGGGACGAAAGGTTCGAGGAGGCGAACACGGAACTCACGTACGATAATTATCGTACGTACCAGCGGATGTACGACAGGATTCAGGAGGCCCATGATGCAATCTGGTCGGTGCTCAAAGAACCCCATGCCGGATCCTACGGCAGTGGGTATCCCTCGTACAGGGAAGACAACTTCACGGCGCCTGGTATTCAGCACCTAATCGAAGAAGCGCCCATTTACGGCATCGTCAACCAGGCACTCGAGGAGTGCATAAAAGATGTCAACGACTACGCGATCCGGGCCGAAGAACATGCAGATCGGTTCGGGGACTTCCCTGGGTACCCCTCGGACGAGGAGGAGAGCGGAGAGGGCGATGGCGATGGCGAAGGCAGCGGTGATGGCGAAGGCGAAGGCGAAGGCAGTGGTGATGGTGATGGCGATGGCGATGGCGAAGGAAGCGGGGACGGAGACGGTAGCGAAACTCCCCTTTACGATGATCCTTTCGCACAAGCCGGTCTAGAGAACGAGGATCTGAGTTCCACGTTCGAGGATTTGCTCCCGGGGGCTACGGACACCACGGATTTGCTGGGCGGTACCGAGTCGATTCTGGGCGGTGACACGCCGTCGAGCATGGATATCGGTTCTCTGATCCAGGCGGCGACGCAAGGTTCCGGGGCCGGGTCGGGAACTGGCATGACCACAGGAAATGCCGCGACCCCAACGAACAACAACAGTGGCACCGATATGATCGGGCCGCTGATGGCGATGAACGCTCTGTCGCAGGCGGGAAACCAAAATAACCGTCCGCCCACGGATGACAGAGGCGACGAGAAGGATCCGCGTGACGAGCGGGAACACGAGCAGAACCGCAACGCGCCGGCGAACACCGCCAACCCAGCTGTTCAGACGTCTCCTCCCGGCGTGACTGCGCCGACGTATGCGGGTACTCCGCCGACGATAACGACACCGGGCGCGGCGGTGGATGTCCAAATCGGCGAATCGACCGTGAAGGCGCCGCAGGGTCCGGTGGCGGAGGCTTTGCAGAAGCAGGTGCAGAATTTCGCCTTCGATGCGAAAGCCGCATACGCGGGGACTGCGGGTGAGTTGACCGCAGATCATCCGCCGGCGATCGTCGATGACCTCACCAAGCTGCAGACGGGCGATTACGTGGAGTGGGAGAGGTTCAGTGCGCTGATCGTCAAAGACGAGAACGGCCAACTGAATATCCTGGACAACGGTCGTCTGGTTCCCTTCGATCCCAATAACCCTCCACTGGTAGAAAAGTACGGTAATTTCAGGGGCTATTTCCACCCGACCGGACTGGATAGCGCCGCTGGTGTCGGATCAGCGGCGCCGCCTCCGGCGACCGTGAGCACAGCACAGCCCGGCGGCCTCCCACCCGTTCCGCCACCGCAGATCTGAGCGGCCGGAAGGTTCCGCCTTGCCTCCGCCGGTGGTCCGGAAGTCCTGACGTCGGCGCGGTCGGCGAAGGTTTGGCGGGCCGCTCGGCAGCGTCCGCGCCGGATTGTCCGCGTCCCGGTGCCCGGAAGGGTCGGCCGCGCATTCCGGGCCGGGGAGAACACGTGCCCCGCTCATACCCAAGACGGACAAACATGGGCGCAGTTCGTCGCTTCGGACCCCGCGAACGCCTACAGTCGCGCGTCTCGGCGTCGATAACCGCCGGCTGCCTCCGCACCGCCGCGGTCCCGGCAACTGATGCGCTTTATGTCAACAGTTGCCGAGACGCCGGTGGCTGGGCCGGCTGACGATCGCGCCGAACGAGGTCAGCTCAGTCGCCGGATATCTCCGCGTACCCGATAGAACCCGCCGCGCGCGGACTCGGCCACGCCGTCGACCACGTATCGGGCGCCCGCACAGCGAATATCCTTGGGGAACTGGACGTTCCATCCGAGCTGATATCCCGGGGAGACGACGCGAACGCGCAGGGCGCCGCCATGGTCCACGCATTCCACGATGACACCGGTTCCGGCGTCGGACGTCACCTCGACGGTGGTGCTCGGCACCACGGCGGAGATCTCCGGAGCCTTCACCGACACCGTCTGGGGCAGCACACCCTGCTCGGCGTCGCGAATGGCGGCTTCGCTGACATCGAGACAGGCCAGCGTGCCGGTGGTGGTCACCAGGTACAGCTTGTCGTCGTGGTACTGCATGGAATAGGCCGAACCGCAGCCGGTGGCCAATTTCCACAGCCGGTTCCCGGCGGCGTCGAAGCAGTACACCGAGGAGTAGTTGTCACCGGCGAAGACGTAGCGTCCGTCGGGTGAGGTGGCGCAGGAGAAGACCGCAGCATCGCATTGGTAGGTCTGCTCGGAGCGGCCGCTCTTGGCCACCATGCGGACCTGACGACGGGCCGTACCGGCGTAGACCGCGTCGGATTCCTGCCAGCCGAAGAGCACCTCGCCGCCGGTGCCGACCTGCCACAGGGTGTTTCCGCTGTCCAGGTCATATTTGGTGACACCGGCGGAATGCCCGTGGTAAACGCCGCTCGGGTCGATGCGCACCATCCACCCCGAGTCGCCGGTGCTGCGACGACTCCACAGCGACTCTTCTTCGTAGTCGATCACGGTGATGCCGCCTTGGCGGTCGGAGACGCCGAGGATGCCGTCGTGAATATCCAGCCAGTAGATGTCGACGTCGGCCGCAATGTCGTAGGCGGCCCTCGGCACCTTGCCCGACAGGTCGTAGACGCGGCCGTCGTCGCATCCGGCGTAGATCCAGAAGTCGTCGGCCACAATGCATTTCACCGAGTCCGGCAGACGGTAGCGGCCGGTGACCACGCCCTCCGGGGTCAGGATGTACACGTCACCGTTCTCATTGCCCACCCAGCAGCGACGCTCGTCGACGAAGATGCCGAAGGCGGCCGCGCCGGAGTCGAAGCTCCACAGCACGGGCGCCGACTTCGCGGTCGAGCGCTGACTGCTGATCGCCCGCCTCGTCACCGGACGCCTGGCCCGCGCACCCATCACCGCGGGCGCATACCCCTTGCGAACCTTCTCGCCGATCTTCTTCGCCGCGGCCGCCTGCGCCTTCTCCTCAGTGGCGAACGAACTGACCTTCGTCTGCCCTTGCTCCCCGATACGGCCGAACCGAACGCTCACCTGCGTGCCCGCGACGGCTACCTCGTAGAACTTGTGCGCCGAACCGCTGTCCTCGGACAGTTCGAGATAGGTGGTTCCCCCGATAGTCATGTGCGCCTCGCCTCTTCGTCAGATCAGAATGGAACGAAAGTTAGCAAGGGGGACCGACATTCAGGGCGGCCGCGACAGATCCCCAGCGGTAATCGCGTGGCAAAGCGCGCCGGTAGCGTCGGCTGTCAAGGTCGGCGGCCGCCCGGCTCTCGGTGGGTTTGGGCTGGTCGCTCGCGGACCCGTCTGGAAGCGCCGACGTTGGCGCAGGTGTGGCGGGACGCTCGGCAGCGTCCGCGACGGATGGCCCGGATCCCGGGCGCCGGGAGATTCGGCTGTGCGCTCGGGCGTCGATAACGGCGGGTTCGGCTGGTTGTGCACCCATTCCGTTCGGCAACCGCGGAAGAGCTCCGGCTCAGGTATAACTCGGATCGTTCTCCTCGCGAAACCCTTCGATCGTGACCTGAACGACCCGCTCGAGTTGGGTCCGTATGTCGGTGTTGTCGGCGGGGACGGCTTTGATGGTGGCTCCGCTGCGGACGAGGTAGCGGCCGTCGGGGTAATCCATCACGTGGAAGCCCCGGGCGGGTGCCGGGCGGTTGTCCCATGCGGGGCCTGCGTAGACCGCGACGTGGGCGATGGTGGTGCGGCGGCGATCGAAGAACTGCTCGGCTCGCGCGCGTGGCGGGGGAGGTGCCCCGACCCGGTATGGGCCCTCATCCTCGGCGTCGAGGTCGTGCCGGGAGACTTCGATGCCGGGGCCGCCGCCACGCGGAGCGTCCGGGAGCAGGTCGATGACGCGACGGCTCACCTGCGCCGCGTCGATCAGCGACATGTGCACGTCCCCACCGCGATCCGGTGACGAGGTCGGTTCCTGCACCAGCAGCACGGCGTGCCGGTACTGCACGGCGGCGTGGATGCGTAGTTTGTCCTGTCCCTGGAATCCCGCGACCTCGATGCGCGCCTCGGGTTCGGCCAGCACGCGCAGCGCACCGTACAGGGACTCGTCCCAGCGCCGGTGCAGTCCGGCGGCTTCGGATTTCCACTCCGCTTCGTACTCGGCGACCGTGTCCGCGGTGGACCGGTATTGCAGCGGGTACGGAAGCACGTCGCGCTCCGCGGCCCGCCACAGCACGGTGAAGCCGAGCGCCGTGAACGACCACTCCGGTCGGCTCATGGGGCCGGTTCGTCCGTCGAGCACAGCAGTCGCGGCGTGCGTGCCAGCGCGGCGTCGCTGCTTCGTGTGCTCATTCGCCGATCACCGGCGGAACCGTCTTCAGCCTGTTCTCCTCGCCGAGACCGGTGAGTTCCTCGCCGTTGCGCTGGTTCACCAGGTACTCCTTGACCTGGTGTTCCTTGTCGTCATCGCCCTTGCCGCGCGCACCGGGCGGCATCATGCCCGGCATCCCGGCCATACCAGGGCGCCCGATGCCGGATCGTGCGGTTGCGGCGGCCGGAGCAGGGCTCGGAGCAGCCGGGATGCCATTGACGCTGCGGTCGGGTGCGGGAGTGCCCAGGCCGGGCACGCTGGCGCCTGGTGTGCCGGGGGAGCCGGGACTCGGTGAGCCGGGGCGGGGCGGTGACGGATCGGTGCCAGGGGTGGTACTTGCCGGTCGGGTCGACGGCTCGGTGCTTGCGGGTGTCGTCTGATCGGTTGTGTTCTGTTGCTCGGCAGGCGGATTCGCCTCCGTTGAGACGGTGTTCTCTGGTGCGCCCTGCGCACCGGGCGGCTGTGTGGGTTGCGCGGTCGTGGGTTTGTCGCCGGGACCAGGCGATTGAGGTTGCCAGCCGTTGTTCGGTCCAGACAGCTGGCTGCCGGACTCGTGCACTGGATTATGCGGTTCGGGTACCAGCGGTACGCCGGTGTCGGCCTCCCGGACCGCGGGATAGAAGACATTCCTGACGACGTGCACCGAAGCGTCGTGTGCGGCATCGGCACGATGCTGGTTCAGCTTCCACGTCGGGCCGGGCACCCAGCTCGCCAGGTTGCTGGTCCACGTGTGACCCGGCGTCTCCTGCACGGCGGGCCGCGTGACCTCGATGCCCGACCGGATAATCTTCACCTTCTCGGCGATGATCTGTACCGAGCCGATCAGCCCGCCGGACTTGTCGACGTACTCTTTGACCCCCGTCCGCCGCGCCTTTGGCCGCCGCGCCTTCCCACTTCCCTTCCATGGCCTTGCCGATCTCCGGGCCGAAACCCTGCAAACCTTGCTGCAGCCGGTTCCGAATGGACTCCCACCGCTGATGCAACGCGACGACATCGGTGATCGACATCGCTTGCACGCGTTCATAGAGGTCGTCGATGCCGTCTGGATTCTTGTACGCACTCTCCGGAACTTTCGGCGACTGGGTCAGCAATTCGGTGCCACCGCGCATGATCTCGGCGATGCGATTGCGCGCGATGGCCGCGTCGGGACTCTCATCGCGCGAGCCACTATCGGGTGGGCCGGATTTCGACTGCTCGTACAGTGCGGCACCGATCGCGACCATGAACGGTAGACCCACGACCATTCCCCCCGATCAGTTCAACAGAGTGTTCGTGTTTTGCGCGTTGGTCTCGTCCTGGGCGCCGATGCGGTCGATGGAGACCTGGATCGTGTCACGCATCAGGGCCAGCACCTCGATGTGCTCCCTCAGTGCGGAGTCTACGTCACCCTCGCCGCCGATCGCCTTGCCGCCCAGCATCTTCGCGAGCTCGTCCGCGCAGTCGAATCTACCGAAGCCAGTGACGTTCGTCATGTAGCGCAGGTCATCGAGGAGAGCTTCGTAGAGGCGGATTTGATTGGCGCACGCGTCGCGACATCCCTTGGCAACCGAAGGGTCGAGGTACAGCTGTCCGGCTTTGGCTTGATCAGCGAGATGGCGCCATAGCTTGATCTCTTCATCCATCGACATTTGTCAAGTCCTTCTGATCAACTCGGAAATACGGGGACCAGGATCTCTGCCACTTTCTCGGCCCGGGTGCACGGGGCTGTGGAATTGCTCGACGAAGTCTGATTGCGGATCAAGATCTGCAATGTCCCCTGCCTCGCGTTGAACAACAAGCTGCATACTTCGTCGACTTTGTCGGATGCCACCCGATGCTCGACTCCTTGGCGTCCGGCAATCGTGACATCCTTGAAGTCGATGTTGTCGGCCTTCTTTTCGAAGTCGTCAACCTTCTTGATTGTGGAAAAGACTCCGACGCTGAAATCCTCGTTGTTCCATGAACACACCTTCCAACCCGGTTCCTCGACACCCGCGACCCCCGAACGTTTCGTTTCCGGGCGGACGCCGATCTGCTGCAATGCGCTGTTCGAAACCTGCGTACACGGATCCCACAGCGCGGCCGTCGCCGCCGATGTATCGGTGACGGCACTTGGCGTGGCGGTGCCCTCCGTACCCGATCCGCACCCCGAGGCAACCAGCGCCATCCCAGCGAGCGCTGCCACCGTCGTTCGTCGTCCCACCGAAGCCTCCCGATCCGGGCCGTCATAGTCGTCCCTGAAGTGTAGGACGCACGAACGCATCGTCTGGTTCCACCGGATTCGGCACCTTCTTGTAGTCCGGGTACGCGAGTCTGTTCACGGCTGAGACGACCCGGTGTCGCCTTGTGCACCGCACGAGGGTGGGCGGTGCACAACTCCTCATGGAATCGCTGGAGGACGGGGGCGTTCGCGGCCGGACTGCTGGAATGCCCCTCGATTTCCGGTTTCCGATCCGGCTCTGCGAGGAGGTGTATATCCTGCGGGGACAATTGCTTTCGGGTGGGACATGCAGGGGAAATTGGCCAATGATCGGGGGCGCTGGACATGTACATGACGACCGGTGAAGTCATCCGGCGGATCAGGAAGTCCCTCGGCATGACCCAGACTGAGCTGGGCGCATTGATCAACTTCTCTCAGCCTGCGGTCTCGGGTTTGGAGCGCGGTGGTCCAGCCTCGCATGATGTTCGTGTTCTGCGGCTCGTGGCCCGTGCGCTTGGGGTTCCGCTTGCCATACTGGTAGTGGAGTCGGACCAGGAGGCAGATGTGGACCGTCGCAACTTCTTCAGAGCAGGGGCACTAGGTGTTGCGGAGGCCGCCATGACGTCGGCAACGGCCTCGTCCAAAGCTGGCACATCGTCCAGTGTGAAAGTCGGCGTGAGTGATGTGGCCGCCATCAGTGAGGGCGTGAACCAGATTCACGAGCTGGATTTGGTGGTCGGTGGCGATCGATTGTGCCAGGTAGCTGCCAGCCAAGTTCGCTACGTCGAGCAGGTTCTCAACCACGGCAGCTACACGGAGGAGGTTGGGCGGGCGCTGACCAGCGTGGGTGCTGAGATGATGACGGCGGCGGGTTGGGTCCATTACGACGCGGGTCGTCTCGACCAGGCTCGTCGGTACTACGCAGATGCGGCGCACGCTGCCAACGCGGCGGGTGATGGGCTCGCTGCGGCCCACGCGCTGGTCAACGCGAGCTGTCTCATGGTCGACCGTTCCGAGGAAGATATGGCAGGGAGTACGCTCGCCCTGCAGTATGCGCAGGCCGCATCACGTGCGTCGCTGCGTGACGGCGGCCCGAAACTACGTGCATTGATGGCGATCCGCGAAGCTGAGGCCTATGCAGTGCGCGGTGACAAAGCGGCGATGACAGCGTCGATCAGCCGGGCATATCGCGCCTACGATTCCAGTCGTGGCCACGATCAGGATTGGGTGTTCTTGCCCGACGCCGAACTAGTCGGTATCACCGGCAGGGCCCAGATGTGGCTGGGCGAGCATGATGCAGCGAACGCCCACTTTCAAGCTGCCATCGATAGCTCGTCGGCTTGGCCTAGAGAGCGTGCAGGTTGGCAGCTCAACGTTGTTGAGAACTTCGTCAATGCCGGTGACATCGCCCAAGCGTGTTCAGTTCTCGCCGACAACTTCGATACCATCTCCAGCCTTGCGTCCACACGTCTGCATCAACGAATCGACGTGATTGTCGACAAGGTTCGCTCGCATGCTGCGGTGCCGGAAGTGCGGGAGTTCTTGGCGAAGCGTGCGGCGCGGGTCGCCGACGTTCGTCGCCCCACCGAACTCGCCCGACCTGAGGCGTAGAGGCTGTCCCTGAAGTGTAGGACGCTGCATCGAATCGTCTGGTTTTCATCGGATTCGACACCTCGAGCGGCCGCTCGAGGTGGCTTACGCATAGTTGAGACGAGACGATCTCGCTTCGTGCACCGGATCGACGCCACGCTCAGTTCGATCGGCTGTGACATGTGCGTTGCGTCCGGCGTTCGATTGTTCACGCTGTCTGGCCACGAAACTCGCGTACCGTTACACCTTCCGTGGAGGCCTGCGATGCGTCGCCGATCGTCATCCAGGTTGTTCGCTCAAAGATCCGAATCCAGTGCGTCGTCCAGATATTTTCCGCTGTAACCCGCCGGTATGGACGAGTCCGCGAGGGTAGTCGATCGGCGGTTGGTTTGGGCATGTCGCGCCGCCATTCGACTGTCCTCGTCGCGTTATTGCACTCGGATACCAGCGAACCTATCTGGACGGGGCACCTACACATGGGTTATCGCGAAACTACGAGTGGCGTCGTGGCGTGTCTGGATTTTGAATTCCGTCGCGGCGGAGCGGTTCCGGACCGGTCCGGGAGCAAGTGACGATCGAGTGCACGACAGTGCTGATGTGCGGGCGGAAGGTGTCGCGTGGCGCGACGACCCATCGCCGGTACCCGGTCCTTTCGTCGCCCGGGGACGGCAGGACTACTTCGCCGCCATCGGGGACGATCGTCGCGGCAGCGCGCAGCAGTGCGGTGAAGACGTCGCTGTCGGCGGCGAGTGTGCCGGTGTCGTCGGGGCGGGCGAGGATGCTCCAGCGGCCGGACCCGTGCGCGATGACAGGTCCGAGCAGATATTGCCTGGAGAGGTCGGTGTACACCATTTCGCCGAGCCATTCGGAGACCGTGACCGCGGCGACGGCACCTGCACGCAGGGTGATTCGTCCCGTTTCGCCGTCCACGAAACACGGAAGTCCGCAGATGTGCCGGTAGTGCAGACAGCGGGTCAGCGTGGGGTCGGCCGGTGCGCTCATGGCTGGCCCATGGTGGCGGCTCGGCTGGGATGGGGAGCTGGGGTCGCGGTCCGATTCATGCGTCATTCGTGGTATGTCCATTCGCTTTTCGAAGATGAGATTGGGAGATCAGTCCCAGAGTTTGCGCGCAGGGCAAAGGCGGAAGGCCGTCGTGCAGCTCGTCATCGACGGTCACGGTGAGTTCCGGAAAACGCCGCGCCAGGTGGTCGGCCACACTTTCGGCTTGTTCGGCGCAGGCCTGATAATCAAGGCGCAGTGCGCCGGATTCGATACGGATATGGCGGATTCGGCGTCGGTCCGGTGGCGCTGTCGGCACATCCGGTTTCACTGCGGCTTGCTGTTGTCCGGCATCATCCGCCCGCGGTCGATCAGCACCTGCCGTGCCGCCGCTTTACGGGGACAGAGTCTCATGCGGCAAGCCACGTGCACCCGCATCACCTCATGGGCTCGACCGAGGGTGAACGGCAGGATCGGCTCCTGCTTGGCAGCCGTGTCGCTCAATGCGAGGAGCTGATACATGGCAAGGGAATTCATGGACGCGACGCCTCTCTGTTTCGAGCACCATCGATCGGCGGTGCCCGGCGCCGGGGGCTGTCGCCACCGGTCCGTCACTCTGGCGGGCCAGTGCGCCGCTGAAACGTGCGGCGTCGGCCCGGCACCGGGCACCTGACACCGAACGCTAGAGGTCGAAAACAGCCAGGTGGGGCCGCAAATTCCAGTCTCCGTTCCGGCTATCGGATGAGGCGTATATCCGGCGGAGGCCGCCCATTCTCGGAGCGGACACTCAGAGGGGCGGCTACCGGGTCGGCTCAGGCCAGTTGGCCGCACGCCGGGTACCGATGCAGGCGGAGGAGATCGAGTCCATGTGGCAGTGTGGGCACCATGTCACACCGGCTCCGAAACCTCAGACCCGGCTGCGCGATTCGTCTGCGTGGCGCGGTATCCCTTACCGTTCTCGCCGTCATCGCGCTGGCAATGTCCGGGTGTGTTGAAACGCAGGAGGAATCCATGAAGATCGGTGACTGCGGCTATTTCAGGAAGGGCCAAGCCAACCGACCGCCGGACCTCGAGCACCGCAGCTGCACGCATCCCGAGGCTGCGTTGGTCGTTGTGGGCAAATCCTTGAACGTAGATTGTCCTGACTCCCGGTTCAGCTGGTCTGCCGGGAGAAAACCGGGCACCAAGCGTCGCTACGTCTGCACGCATCTGAACGCTCAGGTCGGTGACTGCTTCAGCAACGTCAAGTACGGGGAAGGTCACCTGTTCGAGATTCGTAAGGTGCCGTGCACGACGCCGCGCGCGTTCCAAGTGAACACTCGCGTCGAGAGCGACGACATCGGGGTCTGCAAGCCCGTCAGAAGCAAATACCGTGAGACCATTGATATCGCGCACAAGCAGCCGCCGGTGTCGTTCTGCCTGCATCGCGTCGGCACCTGACGACAACGTCGGCGGAGCGGCGAACGGCCGATGGCGCGCACCGTCGATGTTCGTCATCCGCCGCCCCACAGACATCGCCGCCCAGCACGATCGTCGGCGAGATGGGGCAGTGGCGCGACATTCGAAAAGTGTGTGCGACAGTGCTTATCGCCCTCGCTTGATCGATTGTCCGTGACACCGCGGTTGGCTCCGTGCGCAGGTTGACGAACGGTGTGCCGTACATCGTCCGCCAGGGCCGTGCGGCTGCGAGGTAGCGGAAGAATATTGATGGAACCGATCGTCCCCGCGCTGCGTCAGTAACAAGTGATGGACCCAGCGAACGATGTCGGTGTGCGATCTGCACAACGGCGGATCGGTCGGAAGTAGGTAGTTGCGAAGCAGGAGGTGGTGATGGCCGTATTCGATTCGAACCCTGCCGCGGAGGCTATGGCGCAGGTGGCGGCGGACTTCGAGCGCCGGGCCGCGCTGTACCAGGAGTTACAGGGGCGGATGACGGCCCTCACGGTCACCGAGTCCAGTAGCTGCGGCCGGATCAGTGTCACCGTCGACGCCAATGGCGTGCCCACCGCCGTCAACCTGTCGGCGAGCACTCGGGGGATGGACCCGGCGGTCGTGTCCGCCGAAATCATGTCCTGCCTGCGCCGGGCCCAGTCGAAACTGCGCGCACAAGTGACCGAGTTGGTGCACAACACCGTGGGTGACGATCCCGCCGGTGCGGCAATCGTCGAACGATTCGTCCAGCAGTTCCCGGACTCGGAGCCGAGCGAGACAGCATCTCCGGAGTACCCAGCGCCTTCGTATGCTCCGCCGCCGGTGCCGCCCACGTACACCCAGACGCCGTCCGAACCTACGGAGCCCGCACCGTGGGGGTCGCCCCCGCCGCCCCCATCACCGCCGCGCAGCCGAAAACCCAACCGCGAGCAAATCGTCACCCCGGACGATCCCGACCCCGAAGATGAGTACTACCGCCGTAAGTCTTGGCTGGTGTGACCATGACCAACCCTGACGCGATCTCGGTGGACCCCGGAGAAGTACGTGAGCACGCGACGAAGGTGCAAGATCTGATGAAGCTTTTGACGCATTCGCTCGAAGCCGCCACCTACCTCGGTGCCGCGGACGACGGATACGGGGAGATACCGCGTCCGTGGGTGAAACTGGTGCTGGACGACAATCACCGAAATACTATCGAGGTCATTCGCAAGCTCGCTGAGGACGTGGCCGTCCTGCCGGGCAAACTCCGTACGGTCGCAACGACCTTCGAAGACAGAGACGGCGCCTTCCATAACGCACTCATCGAACTGCGTGACTCGATCGCCGACGCACAGAAAGGTGCGAGGTGAGCACCGATATCGGCAACTGGCTCAACGAGCACACTCCCGGTTTCGATGACCCGAAGAAGCCCGAGGGCAATCCGCTGCTGAAGGAAGCCGCGACCGACTACCGCGAGGAGTACTTCCAGGAAGACGTCTTCTTCCTGTCGAAGGTCGGTCTTGCCAGCGACGATTCCGGTGTTCCCGGCATTGTGCAGGGCACCATCGTCGGTGACGCCTGGGAGGTGTACGCGAACCTGCAGAACGGCGATACGTTCGAAGCGCTAACAGGCGGCGTCGGCGTCAGCGCGGCCGTGGCTGGATTCGATCCGTTCGGATTCGTGGGAGATCAGATCGCCGGATGGATGCTCACCCACGTAGAGCCGTACCGGAGGACGCTCGACGGGCTGGCCGGAAACAACGAAATGGTGGAGGGGTACTCCAAAGCCTGGATGAAGATTTCCACAGAGCTGACAGGCATGAGCGGCACGTGGAAGAAAGGGCTGGCGGAGGACATAGCGACGTGGACCGGTAAAGCAGGCGACTCCTACCGCAGCACCGCCACGGATCTCACCGACAAGATCCTCGCGGCGGCTGGAGTGGCTGCCACCCTCGGCGCCACCATGAAGACGGTGTCGGAAATCGTGGCAGCGTACCGCAAGCTGGTGCAGGACATTCTGACCAGCCTGGCGGGAGCGCTCATCGGGTACACCATAGAACTGGCAGTGACCGCGTTGGCCGCGACTCCGCATGTCATCACCGCGGCGCTGGTAAGGATCGCCCGTGACGGTCTGAGAATCTCGATGCTGCTCGCCGACATGCTGAAGGCGCTGAAGGATGTGCACGCGTTCAGCCAGGCGGCGGCCGCTGTCATCCATGCCCTCCTCGGGCCGGACGAAGAACAGGCGAATTGATCTTGAACTGAGTTCGCTGCTGGATACCCTGAGCCGTGCCTATTTGGTTCGACATCGGAGAAATGCAGCAGGTCGACCCCGCAACCTGGCGGGATCCTCTGACCGGTGACATGGTGAACGTGTCGTACTTCGACATCGCCCCCGATCTGCCTGCGCCACTTGAGGATTCGACGACGCTGCGTCGTCGCCTTGCCGAAAGAAGTGCCGAGGGCGGCTGCCTGATCGAAGCTTTCGTGGTGTGGCTGGACGCGCAACCCGCCCTGTTGCGAATGGAGAAAATGCCTTTGCCCAACCAGCCCCAGGGCTTGGTGTTCGCCGCGTCCGTGATTGTCCCGAAGGCGCGCAGCAGCGCGGTGCTTCAGATCCTTTGTCCCGAGACCGGCACTACTGGTATGCGCGAGGCCATGCTCACCGCCAAGATCGGTTTCGACAACATGTTCCCGCCACATCCCTACGCGCCCGAGGTGCGGGGTCGGTTACCGTACAACGCGGCCGACGACATCCGATGGGACGCAGAGTTTCCCGATCACCCGCTCAGCCGTGCCCGCCGCTGGATCGCGCACACCGTCCCGACCGCCCGGCTCGCCCCGGAATTCGCGGCACTGCCCCCGTTCACCGGGTGACACGACGTGGTGGCCTGCGGTTCGATGCCATCTCTCTGGCTGGTTCCGACGTAGCCGTCGGCATGGATGGACTCCAGCGCCGGATCGGTGCCGAACAGGTCGCGCACGGGCAGCGGGACGGTGCGGATGGCAGTGAGTCTGCCCCGAGGTTCTGCGCTTCGACCTGAATTGCCGCATGCATGGCCGCGTCCTCGTACGCTTTCAGAAGATCGAACTCCAGTGTGCACGATGGGTTCGAGTCTCATTGCGGCACAGCAAGTCCAGCCGGGTTGTCCGCTCGGTCCGGTGATGGCAGAGCTATGGTGGTTTGCTACAAAGCCCGACACAGCTACATCCGGTCCGGGCTCGGATGTCTGTGGATACTGGCAGAATAAGACCGGGTCTGACGAGGGGGATCACACCATGGTGTTGACCGCGCGGTTCCAGCCAGGATCAGCCAGCCGTCCATTCGTGAATCGTGAGACCGTGCTGGCTCGCTTCGACGAACTGCTGGCCGAAGCCGCGGAACAACCCCGGGTGATGCTGCTCAGCGGTATCGGCGGGATCGGGAAGTCACGGCTGGTCACCGAGCTGCGTGCGCGGGTCGAGAAGAAGAATCCGGCGGCGGTGCTCGATTTGCAGGTGCCGGGTCACCGGCAGGCCGCGGATGGGCTGGCCGTGCTGCGCGTTCAGTTCGGCGCCCAGAAGATCAAGTTTCATCGCTTCGACCTCGCCTGCGCGGTGTTGTGGCAGCGCATGCACCCGCATCTGCGGCTCACCGCGGACTCGCTGGCGCTGGCCGAGCACAGTGAGATCCTGACCGAAATCCTGAACGACGCCACCGGTATCCCGGTTTTCGGGACCGCGACCAGGCTGCTCGATCTCGGCGCCCGCCGGGTCGTCCGTACGCACCGGATACGTCATGATCCGGTTCTGCAAGAGCTCGACCAGTTGAGTCTCGCGAGTCTGGAGCAAGCCGTTTCGTACCTGTTCGCGGAGGACCTGAAGAGCGGCACCGAGGGCAAGGAGCCCTATGTCGTTTTTCTGGACGCCTACGAAGCATTGATGGGCGGCACCGATCGCGAGGGCCGGGCGGCGGCCTCGGATGCCTGGTTGCGCGATGTGGTCGCGCAGCTGGACACCGGCCTGGTCGTGATCGCCAGCCGGGAGCCGCTGGGGTGGGAGCGCCATGATCCCGAGTGGGCGGCACGGGTACGGACCGCGCCGGTCGACGATCTGCCCGAGGACGCTCGATTCGAACTGCTCGATTCGTCGGGGATCGAGGACCCCGCCGAGCGCGCGGCGATCGCGGTGGCGAGTGCGGGCGTGCCGTTCTACCTGCATCTGGCCATCGATTCCCGCACTCGCGCGGGGTGGCTGCCGCCCGCCGAACTGGTTTCTCCGGAAACGATTCTGGAACGCTTCCTCCAGCATGTGCGTCCCGAGGAAGTGCGGATGCTGGAGCTGCTGGGGTTGCCGCGCACGTTCGATCGGGAAATCTTCACCGCGCTGGCCCGGCAGTTCGAGCTGCCGGGTCATGTCGCGGCGTGGACATCCTTGATCGGGTACTCGTTCGTGTACAACGCGGACGACGGTGACGGCGGCGAGCGCTACCAGCTGCACCAACTGATGGTGGCGGCGCTGCGCCGCCGCTTGGACGCCGAGGTTCGGCGCACTCTGCACGCGGTGCTGCACGACCTTTGGCTCGAACGCGCGGAACGGCCGGCGGGGCGAGTCCTTGCGTTGCGGGAGGCCGGATACCACGGGGTCCGAGGCGGGATTCTGTCCGCGGTGACGCTGCTCGCGTACGTCGATCGGATCGAGGCCGCGGGCGGAAGTCAGGGCGTCGGGGGAGTGATCAGCGATCTCGACCGCTATCTGAGCGAGTCACATGAGAATCTGGCAGGCATGGCGGAACTGTCGGAACTGAAGCGGTGCCTGGAAGCGGAGTCGGCCGTGCTGCTCGGTGATGCCAAGCAAGCCGACCGGCTCACTCGTGATCTTCCCTTGGATCGCACCGGGCCGATCGCGGATCGGCTCGCGGTCGCCGCGGCGAGATCGATACGCCGCGCGGCTGATTTCGCGGATACTCGGCGTCGACGCGAACGCGATGTACACCGAAGCGCTTTCGCTGGCACAGGCGGCAGCGGGCTACTACAACCACAACGTCCGGGTCGACGGCCCGATGGGCGCGGTGAATCTGCGGATCGCCGTCGACGGCGCCGATGTGATGGACCTGCGGCAGTGGCCCGAGCCCGCGGTACTGCTGGCGATCGAACCCTTCGTAGCTTCGGCTCCACGATTGCGCTGGGAATCGACACAGCCCGCATATCAGATCCACGACCACATCGACGGCGACCTGCTGGATCGAATCGCGCCGCGCGGTACGCCGGTGCCGTCCCATGTACCGGGTGACGTGGCTGGGCTCTTCGCCGACCTGCGGCGCATTCCGCGCGAGCTGATACCGCCGGTCGGGGAGGCATGGAACGAGGACCCGGCGGACTTCGCCCGGCGGTTGTCGGCCGTCACCGCACGCGTGCACCGCGAAGGCAGCGCCGTTTCCGGTGAGCTGTACCGTCGGTTGGGCGTCCCCGATCAGCCGCTCGAGGACATCTTCGCTTCGTGGGACACGCTGGAAGCGCGTCCGTTTCGGATCGTGCATGCCGACGTGCATCGGAAGAACATGATCGTGCGGGATGGACGCGTCGTGTTCATCGATTGGGAGCTGGCGCTCTATGGCGACCCGTTGTACGACGTGGCCACGCATTTGCACAAAATGGGCTATCTCCCGGACGAGCAGGAGGCATTCCTCACCGCATGGTGTGAAACCGAACCCGAGGCCGCGAGCGGCGCGCGGCGGCGTGACCTCCAGACATATCTCGACCACGAACGGGTGAAATCCGTCCTTGTCGACTCGATTCGCTACCGCAAAGTGCTCGCGGAGGGACACGCGGGCGCAGCTAGGGAGACGGCGTTGGTGGCCAGTCTGGTCGGGAAGCTTCAGCCGGCACGCGAGGTATGGGGACAGAGCGCGCCAGTCGACCCCGTGGCGGTGGAACCCGCTCTGCGCGAGCGATATCGAGTCGAATCAGGTCAACACGAGCAGTGCGGACCAGGCTCGAGCTAGCCTACTGGCGACAGGGCTCGGCGACATCGGACCAACGGGGGCATCGGATGCCAGACGAGGGACCCAGCAGCAATCCCGGCGAGAACGATCGTCAACAGCAAGGCAATCGCCAGCGTGAAGGCGCATGGGCGATCATCGGTGGTGCCGCTGGCGCCATCGGCGTTGTCGTCGCGGTGATCTTCGGGATCGTGCAGTGCTCACCGGACTCGCCCTCGGCGAGCCCCTCATCATTTACCGCCTCGCCGACGAGCACATCGTTCGTGGCACCGACAACATCGCCGAAACCGGCAATCCTCACCCAGGGCCATCAGAAGCTGGCCAACGTTCAAGGCATCGATCTGGACACCGGACAGATCGAAGACCAAGACCTGCCCGGCGTCGATGTGAGCCCGTCGAAGACCGCCGACAGCCTCAACGCAATGAGCCATGGCACACCACGATTCGCGCTTCCCGCCGACGCCGCAACCGGTCCCGACGCGCATGATCGATGCCGCGCGGTCGCTGCAGGTTCATGGACCAAAACCCTGCCCAATCTCTATGCCTTGCACATCGGCACTACGATCTGTGTGCGCACCGAGCAGAGCAACCTCGCAGTTCTGACGCTGACCCACGTCCCCTCCGCCGCCGAGCAATACCTCGAATTCGACTTCGTCACCTGGCAGGTTCGCTGAACCATCGGCACGATTCGGCGATCGTTGCAGTCGGATTCAGTGCCGAGGTCCAGCCACCCATTGCGGTCAGATTGTCGCGCAGCGAAAGCCACACTGCTCGAGTGCATCGCATGACGAACCGGTTTCTATCGCGCGGCGACCATCGCGTCCACCGTCTCCGGGGACAGCATCTCGTCTGCCACCAGGCCCGCCAACCCGACGAACGCGCCGTTCTCGCCCAGCTGGGACGGGCCGATGTCGAGGTTCCGCAGCGCGCTCGAGTGCGCGTTCGACTCGACGGTGCGTCGCAGACCCTCGAGAAACGGCGGTAGCACGCCGATCGCGCCCCCGACGCGGACATAGGTCGGGTTCACGATCGACACCATCGTCGCGACCACGGTCCCGACGAGGCGCCCGGCCTTTTCGGCCGAGCGGATCGCATCGGGTCTGCCGTCGCCGACGAGCCGGACGACATCGTCCGCCGTGCGCACGCCGAGCGGTCGCAGCTCTCGGACCAGCGCCTGCCCGCTGGCGCTGGCCGCGACGCACCCGCGGCGGCCGCAGCTGCAGCGCTGCTGACTGCCCTCGATCCGCATGTGCCCGATTTCCCCGGCGGAGCCGCTCTCGCCTCGGTGGACGCGTCCCGAGATCACCACGCCCGCACCGATTCCGGTGCCTACCTTGACTCCGACGAGGGTCGCGCCGGGACGACCCAGCGCGCAGAAGTCGCCGAACGCCAACGCATTCGCGTCGTTCTCCAGTAGAACGGGGACGCAGAGCGCGTCGGCGAACGGCTCGCGCAGAGGCGCGCCGTTCCAGTCCGGCATGGTCGGGGGCGCCACGGTGACTCCGCGCTCATGATCGATCTGCCCCGGCACCGAGAGCGCCATCGCGCAGAGGGAGTCTGCTCGCCCGGTCTGTCGCAACAGTTTCCGGCCCGCGTCGAGCAGCATAGGCACGATCTCTCGTGGGCTGTGCCGCAGCGGCAGCCGATGGTCCTCGCGCACGAACACCGTCCCGCGCAGGTCGACCACCGCCAGCGTCGCGTGGCTCTGTCCGAGGTCGGCGACGAGCGCGGTGCGGCCGGTGTCGTCGACCTCGAGCACTTCGGCACGCCGGCCGCCGCTCGATTCCCGGTGGCCCGCGTGGCGAACCAGGCCGAGGGCGCGCAGCACCTCCAGCCGCTCGACCAACGTCACCCGCGACAGGCCCGCGCGTTCTTGCAGTTCCAGCCGGGTCAGCGGGCCCGCGGCGCGCAGCAGGGCGAGCACATGTCCCGGTGAGGTGGGGCTCGACGGCGTGGATGTTGTCGCGGGCATATTGACAATATCCCTCAACGGACTTACGTTAACCAAACTGACAAAAGTCCGAAACGCGGTGTGCCCGAACAGGAGCCATGCATGTCGGTATCCGGTGTGACGCGCAGATCCTTCTTGCGCGCGGCGGGCGCCGGCGCGGCGGCTCTGTCCGCCGCGGCCTGCACCGGCTTCCCGACCAGCGGCAACGGTGGGATGATCTTCCTGTCCACCCAATTCCGTCCCGCCGACGAGGCCGAGCGGTTCCGCGGCCTGCTCGCCGATACCGCACCCGGCGTCGGTTACGTGACCATCGAGGAGAGCCCGTTCTCCAGCCAGGTGCGCAGCCAGGTCGACGCGGGCTCGACGCAGATCGGCCTGCTCGGCGGCCTGCACGGCGACATCGCGCCGCTCGCCGGCGGCTACCTGCAAGACCTCACCGGTCTGCTCGCCGACCTCGGTGACCGAGGCTGGTCCACCGACTACTTGAAACTCGCCAAGGTAGGCACCGACCGTACGTGGTATATCCCCTGGGCCACAGCGAGTTACGTTCTCGCCGCACACGCTGATGCGCTCGCGCACCTGCCGTCCGGCGTCGACGCCGCATCGCTGTCCTATGACCAGTTCCTGGACTGGGCCATTGCCGCGCGCCGTGCCAACGGCAACCGCCCGATGCTCGGTCTGCCCGCGGGCCCGAAGGGCCTGCTGCACCGGTTCACACAAGGGTTCCTGCTGCCTTCGTTCACCGGCGGACAGATCACCACCTTTCGTTCGAACGAGGCCGTGACGGCGTGGCAGTACTTCCGTGAGCTGTGGGCCAATTGCGCGCCGTCGAGCACGAATTACGACTTCATGCAGGAGCCGCTCGACAGCGGCGAGGTGCGCGTGGCGTGGGACCACGTGGTCCGCCTTGTCGACGCCCCCGAGCGCGACCCCCGGAACTGGCGGATGCTGCCCGCCCCGCGCGGCGAGCGCGGCCTCGGCTACATGGCCGTGATCGCCGGACTCGCGGTCCCCAAGGGCAGTTCGGACCCCGAACTCGCGCAGCGGACGATCAACACGCTCACACGCCCGGAAACGCAGCTCCGGCTGCTGCGTTCCAACGGCTTCTTCCCGTCCGTCGACACGGCGATCCCGGACGACCTGCCACCCGCCGTCCAACTCGAGGCCGACGCGGTACGCCGACAGCAGGAAGCGCCGGGCGCCATTCTCTCGCTGCCACCGGTGGGTCTCGGCCAGCGCGAAGGTGAGGTGAGCAAGGTGTTCAAGGACAGCTTCCGCTCGATCGTGCTCGACGGAGCCGATATTCGAGCCACCCTCGATCAGCAGGCGCGGGTGCTCCAGGGCATCCTCGACGACCTGAACGTGCCGTGCTGGGCTCCCGACCCCGCCACCGACCTCTGCCGGGTGGGATAGCCATGATGTCGCGACTGCGCTCTCCGTGGATCCTGCTATTGCCCTCGATCGTGCTCATGCTGGCGCTGTTCGGGTGGCCGCTCGGGCAGGGCGTGCTGGAGGCCTTCCGTGGTGACGACGGCTTCACGCTCGCCAACTGGGAGCGATTGTTCAACGATCCCTATATCTTCAGCGCCCTGCGCAACACGCTCGTGCTGATTGTGATCGTCGTGCCGATCCAGCTCGTGCTCGCCGTCGGCATGGCACTGCTCATGCAGGCACGGCCGCGGTTCGCGGGCGGCCACTTCTATCTGTGGTGCCTGCCGCTGGCGATCTCCGAACTGGCCGCGGGCCTGGTGTGGCTGTCCATTTTCGACAACCGCGGCTATTTGAACTCACTGCTTGTCGGGCTCGGTCTTTCGGATGACGGTGTGCAGTGGCTCAGCTATCAGAACACCGGCACGATGCTGCTCGCGGTGGTGATCGCCGAGGTCTGGCGGGCGACCTCGTTGGTGTTCGTGATCGTGGTGGCGGGCGTGCAGATGATTCCGCGCGACTACGACGAGGCCGCGCAGGTGTTCGGCGCGAACTTCTGGCAGCGGCTGCGGCACGTGACACTGCCGCTGCTCGGGCCGAGTCTCCAGGTGGCGCTGATCCTGCGGACGATCCTCGCGCTGCAGGCGTTCGCCGTCGCCCAGGCATTGACCGGCCGTGACTTTCCGCTGCTCGTCGGTGAGACCTACGAGTGGTACGCCAACCTGCAGAACCCCGCGGTCGCCAGCGCCGTCTCGCTGATCGTCCTGGCGATCTCGCTCGCCACCGCGGTGTTCTATCTGCGGACGGTCCGGCAGCCGGAGGAGGCACGGTGAGCCGCGTCGCGATGAACCAGACCGAGCAGCGCACGCTGCCGCCGATCGATCGTGCACCGCTGCGCAGGCGCCGCCGGCGCAGAGTGGGGGTGCAGGCGGCCTGCCTCGCCGTGACCCTGTTCATGGCGCTGCCGATCGTCCTCATCGGACTCGCCGCGGTGTCCTCACGCGAGGCGCTCAACGAGTTCCCGAAGCCGTTGATCCCCGCCGATTTCTCTACCGAGACACTGGTCGCCTTCTTCCGGGCCACCGGAACCGTCCAGGCACTGGGCAACTCGGTGCTCGTCGGCCTCTACACCGTGTTCTGGTCCCTCGTGGTCGGCGCACCGTCGGGATATGCGTTGGCGCGTCACGTGTTTCGGGGCAAAGACGCCTACCAGGTTTTCATCCTCTTCGTGCGGGCGTTGCCGATCGTGGTGCTCTCGGTGCCGCTCGCCACGATGTTCCTGCGGATCGACGTCTACGACACGGTGTTCGCTGTGACGCTGGTGCACACCACGCTCGCGCTGCCGACCACGGTGCTCATCACGGCGAGCATCTTCGTCGCGGTGCCGCCCGATCTGGAGGAGGCCGCGCGGGTCTTCGGCTGCACCCGCTGGCAGGCGGCGCGCAAGATCGTGGTGCCGCTCGCGCTGCCCGGCCTGGCCGCGTCGTCGATCTTCACCTTTGTCTTGTCGTGGAACGAGATTCTCGGCGCGACGATCGTGACACTCGGGCACCGCACACTGCCGGCGCAGGTGCTCACGGCGCTGGACGAGGCGTCGACCGCGTACCGCTTCGCGGGCGGTTTCGCGTTGATCATCCCGGCGCTGCTGTTCATCTTCGTGATGCGGCGCTACCTGGTGAACATGTGGGGGACGACGCTCAGATGACAGGGGTTCGCTAATGGCTGAAGTGGTGGTCCGGGATCTGGTGAAGACCTATCCCGGCGGCACGGCGCGCGCCACCGACGAGGTCTCGCTGGAGATCTCCGACGGCGAATTCATGGTGCTGCTCGGGCCGTCCGGCTGCGGCAAGACGACCTTGCTGCGCATGATCGCCGGATTGGAGCTGCCCGACTCGGGGCAGATCGTCATCGGCGGCAAGGACGTCACCTATCTCGAGCCGCGGCGGCGCAATCTGTCGATGGTGTTCCAGTCCTATGCCGTGTTCCCCAACAAGAAGGTCGCCGACAATATCGGCTTCGGCCTGCGGGTGCACGGTGTACCCGCCGACGAGATCCGCCGCAAGGTCGCCTGGGCCGCGGAGCTGTTGCAGCTGACGCCGTACCTGGACAGGTACCCGGCGCGGTTGTCCGGCGGGCAGCGTCAGCGTGTCGCGGTGGCGCGGGCGATCGTGATGGACGCCGACGTGCTGCTCATGGACGAGCCGCTCTCCAATCTGGATGCGCTGCTGCGGCTTTCGTTCCGGGCCGAGCTGAAGAAACTCGTCGCGGAACTGGGCACCACCACGATCTACGTCACCCATGACCAGGTCGAGGCGCTGTCGCTGGGCAACCGCGTCGCCGTGATGCGCGACGGGGCGATCGTCCAGTGCGGCCCGCCCACCGAGGTCTACGACGACCCCGCGACCGAATTCGTCGGCGGCTTCCTCGGCAGCCCGCCGATGAACTTCCTGACCGGCGCGGTCGCGGCGGGCGACGACGGGCCGCGCATCGACCTGGGTGGGCAGTCCCTCGCCGTGCCTTCGGCGCTGTCGTCGTTCGAGGGCGGGCAGCTCCGGCTCGGCATCCGCCCGGAGGCCATCGTGGTGGACAACGGCCCCGCGGACGTGACGGTGCGCGGCGAGCTCCAAGTGCTCGAACCGCTCGGCTCGTCGACCTTGCTGACCACCGACATCAGCGGGCAGACGGTGAAAGTCCAAGCACCGCCCGGCTTCCGGGCCGACGAGGGCGGCACGTTGACGCTCCGCGTGCCGCCCGAGGCATGCCGCTGGTACGACCCGGAGACCGGATTGCTGCTGGAGGTCGCGTGATCACCGCCGCGGGCGACCGCGATATCCATTTCCAGCCCGCCCGGCTGGTCGCCCGGGCCACGCTGGTTCTGCGAGACAACGACACGGGCAACCTGGTGACCGCGGCGCCCAAGCTCTATCCGCACATGTGGAGCTGGGACGCGGCGTTCATCTCGATCGGACTGGCCTACTTGGACGTGAACCGTGCTGTCACGGAACTGAGCACGCTGCTGGCCGCCCAATGGGCCGACGGGATGATCCCGCACATCGTGTTCACCGACGACCGCGACTACTTTCCGGGCCCGGACCGCTGGGGCACCGACTCCGCGCCGCAGGCGCCGTCCGGCGTTCGCACGTCCGGGATCTGTCAGCCGCCGGTGCACGCGATCGCGCTGCGCCGCATCGTCGAGATCGCGCGCAAGACCTCGCAGGCCGACGCCGAGCTGGCCGAGCGGTTCGCGCGACGCGCCTGGCCCGCGCTGTATCGCTGGCATCGCTGGATCGTGCGCCACCGTATGCCCGACGCGAGCGGCCTGGTGGCGATCGTGCACGGGTGGGAGTCCGGCATGGACAACTCGCCACGCTGGGACGAGCCCTACGCGGCCGTCGTCCCCGGCCCGGACCTTCCGCCGTACACGCGGCTGGACCTGCGGCAGGTGAACGACGCGAGCGAGCGGCCGAGCGCGGAAGAATACGACCGATACCTCTGGCTCATCGAGCAGATGAAGCACGTGCACTATCACCCCGACCAGGTCGTGCGCGCGTCGAGCTTCCTGGTGGGCGATGTATTCACCACCGCGGTGTTCGCCGTGGCCTGCGATACCCTCGCCGGGCTCGGCGAGGACCTCGGCGTCGATTCCGGGCACATCGGCGACGTGCGTGCGTGGGCGGCGCGAGCGCGGGAAGCGGTCGCAGGCAGTGTGCATCCCGAGACCGGTATGGCGCGCGACCGCGATATCCGGCACGACCGCTGGCTCACCACCGAGTCCATCGCCGGGTTCGCGCCGCTGCTGTGCGGCGGCCTGCCCGCCGACGTCGAGAAACGCCTCATGTCCACCCTGGACGGCCCGGACTGGTCGGGCAATCCACACCTGCTCGCCGCGGTGCCGCCGTCGGTGTCGCCCTCGTCGCCGGAGTTCGACGCGCGCTGCTACTGGCGTGGTCCGCAGTGGCCGGTGATCACCTGGCTGTTCGGCTGGGCGTTCGAGCAGCGCGATTGGCCGCGGCACGCGAGCGAGTTCCGCGCCCAGGGCGTGCATTTGGTGTCGGACGGCTCGTTCGGCGAATACTACGAGCCGTTCACCGGCAAGCCGCTGGGCAGTACGAACCAGTCGTGGACCGCCGCGGTGGTGCTCGACTGGCTGTGCGGGGTGTGGTGAGCCGGATATTTCACCAGGCGGGGCGGATCGGTCCGGGTGGCGCGATCTGGACCAAATCGGCGACGAGTTCCCTGAAGCGCGTCTCGCCCAGTGCCTCTCGCCATGGTGCGACCGCAGCCTGGGCGGCCTGATCGGCGGCGCGAGTGGCGGCCCAGCCGTTCTCGGTCAGCTCCAGCAGCCTCGCCCTGGCATCGTGTGGGTGTGGTCGGCGCAGCACATATCCCTTGCGGACCAATTCCTCGACCAGCTGGGCGGCGGCCTGCTTCGTCACCCCCAGGTGCTCGGCCAGGTCGGCCGTGGTGGCGCCGCCGAAAGAGATGCGGGCGAAGGCGAACCCGTGGGCCGGACGCAGGCCCTCGAATCCCTGCTGGGAGACCCGATCGTGGATCTCCTGCACCAACTGTCCCGAGAGTGCGAGCACGAGCGCGGAGAAGGCCAGGGCGTCGTCCATGGGTTGACTGTAGCTGGTCAATCTGATTGTCTATATGGGCAAGCAGATTGTCTATATGGAGTCCTGATGCCCTTCGCCCGCAGTACCGAGGCCGTCGTTCACGAGATCCACGGCGCCCGCTTCATTTCCTACGTCAGTCCGGCCACTGGCAGCCGGGACCTCGCCGCCTGGCGCGCCGAAGTCCCGGCGGGAACGGCGCCTCCGGCGCACGTGATCAGCCACGAAGAAGCGTTCTATGTTCTGTCCGGCCGACTTCGGTTCACCATCGACGGCGAAGCCGCCGAACTCGGCGCCGGTGACGCGGCGGTGGCGCCAGCAGGCTCCGCGCTCGCGGTGGCCAATACAAGCGACGAGCCTGCGCACATGTGGGTGACTACCCGCGTCGGCCTCAGTGCCGAACTGGCCGATGGCAGTACCATCACGCCGCCGTGGGCCAATTAGTCAGGGGGACCGGGCCTCGGCACACGCCGACGGCAGCGAGCATCGTATGAAGGATGCGGTTGGTGTCCCATGGGTCGCAGCGGCTTGGATCACATGCTCTGCGCCGCAGCGGTCGGTGGCAACACGCGGCGCGCTCTCGTCCCGCAGTCTGGGTCGAATCACCTGGCGGAGGCGCCGATCCAGATGCCGGTGATGACGTTGGCCATGATCGATCGATCGGATTGTGTCTGCCCGTACACGGCGACGACGGTGCCGACGCGTATGTCGGCCGCCCGGGCGGCAGTCATGACGTACATCTTGGTGGCGGTGTTGCTACGGACCTTGACGCTGCTGCCGGTCAGATTCTTGACCACTAGTGTCGTACCGTCGTTGGCGGTGACCTTCCCGACGGCGACCCCGATGCCCAGTCTGGCGGCAGGGGGAACGGATGCGGACGTTGCCGCGGGTGCGGTAGTCGGTGGCGCCGTGGTGCTCGGCGGAGTGGTGGTGCGGAGCGAAGTCGTCGGCGTCGCCTGCTGCTCGATGGAACGGTCGACGAACAGGCAACCGGAGACCACCAATAGCACTACGCCGATACAGAGCCCGACGAGCGCGGATGTACCGAAATGGTATGAGTGATCCGTTAAACGTTCTCTACCTCGTTGTTTCGGCGAAGACGCCGCCGTTGTTCTTGCCCTATAACGTGATTCGTATGCGGGCACAGCTGGCGATTCGCTGTGGGCATCCGAAGGCGAACCGTTGCCGCTCCCGGTGCCCGGTCTCGCGTTCATTCTGGAAATGGTTGCCGCTGAGAGTGTTCCGGGATCGTCCCAAGCTGAGCTGGTGGACCCACTCTCGCTGCCATGCGTGCTCCACCGGGGCATACGGAAAGCGTATGTGTCCCAGCCCACGTGCTTGTTGTCACTGGCGGGAGTACGGATGCCACCAGCCCCGACGGGCGCTCGTCGGCTCGGTCGCTTGATCCACACATCATGGATCGCATGCCGACTACCTGTTGTGGGTGGTCCGTTTTCCGATGGCGGCGCTGAGACCGTCGAGTTCGGCGAGGACATCGGTCGCCGCCCAGATTCGATTGCGTTTGTTCTCCGAGAGCACCTCGAGGATGCCGACTTCGGTCAACCTACCGAGAGCGCGGTACACGCTGGCTTCGGTGGTGCCGGTGATCTTCTGTGCCCTGTCCGCGTTGAAGATCGGAGTATCCAGCAGTGCGGCCAGTACCGATTCGTCTGCGGAGTTCGCCCGCGGCTTGGCGCGGGCGCTCCACTGTGCGGGGAGGTCGGCGAGGGCACGGGCGGATTCCTGCGCGGCCTCGCAGGAGTGGATCGTTGCGACAGCGACGTATTCGATGAATTCGTCGACGAGTCCCTTGCGGTATCCATTCAGCTGGCTGAAGTAGCGGCCGGTGTCGGCGAGCATCGCTGATGCCAACGGGACCGTGACTCGCTGGGTGAGTCCGCGTCGCCGCAGCACCGCGCTGATGAGGGCACGCCCGATGCGGCCATTGCCGTCGGTGAACGGATGGATTGATTCGAACTGGGCATGCGCGATGGCGGCCTGCGCGAGAATCGGCAGGTCGATGCGCCCGACGAAGGCGATCAGGTCGTCCATCAGTTCGGCAACCAGCTCCGGCGGGGGCGGAACGAACAGCGCGTCGATCGGGGTGTAGTCACTGCCGCCGATCCAGTTCTGCACTGTGCGCAGCGAGCCGGAGTCCTGAGCGGTGTAGAAGTCGGGGGCCATCAGCAGGCGGTGCGCCTCCAGGATGGAATCGAGCGTGATCGGACCCTCGGCGGCTGCGGTAACGAGTGCCGCCAAGGTCCGCACGGCGGCCAGTTGCGACCTGGCCTCCTCGCTCGCTTTCCCTCCGGCGACCGCTGTGCCGAATGCGCGCCACCCTGCGTCGATGTGCTCGATCTTCGACGACGCCACGGACTCGCTGCGCAACAGGAAGTCGGCCAATGGCGCCAAGTGCTGACCGTAGCCCGCCTCGAGCCGCGCTACCGCGATCACTGCGTCCTCGTGCGCTCGCGCGACCGGCCCGGAGGGTGCGTATGGCAGGTCGGCGATGCGCGGTGGGATCGAGACTTCGATCTCAGTGAGGGCTCGGTCGGCGCGTGAGCCCTGGCGGTGGCGGGGGATCCACGAGCGGGTGTCCGCGTCGTGAGATGGCCAGCTCATAACCCCCTCCCTTCGAACGAACTGCAAACAAGCGCGCTCACGATATACTTTACATATACTATCCTCTAGTAAATCAGGGCTGGTTGTACTTTGCTTCGATTAGGGAAGAGTGGTCTACGTGCGGCTCGACCGAGCGCAGCGGTGTAAACGACAGCGACTCCTCGTCGGTGAGACGAGGAGTCGCTGTCGCGGATGCGGTCGAGCCTAGCCACTGTTTTGAAAGTGGGTGAGGGTGGGCAGTTGCCCGCTCTCACCCGTGTCGGAGCCATTGGTTGATGGCAGCGATGCGGATGGTGGCC